>WLNX01000081.1 GCA_009699565.1 Actinomycetota bacterium
TCGATCAGGTTTCGACGCGGCTGACGTCGCTTGAGTTCGAGGGCGGCACCACCCTGCACGATGTCCTGACTGTGCTGCAGCGCTCGGAGTTGGTCACACGGATGGCAGCCGAGATCGAACGCTACATCGTCGAGCTCGGAGCCGAGGGCCGTCTGATCGAGATGCAGCTCGAGGAGACGCTCTACGGCACTGCAGCCGACAAGGCGGCTTTGGTTCACGACTACCTCGTCGACGACAGCGACGACCAGTTCGCGCTGGCGCTCGAGCAGCTCGGGCGGATCGACCACCAGGACCTTCTTGACTTCGGGCGGCTCGGAGAGCTGCTCGGTTACGACCGCAAGGTCAACACGATCGACTACCCGGTATCGCCGCGCGGCTACCGGGTGCTCGGTTACATCCCGCGACTGCCGAAGCTGGTCGTCGCGAACATCGTTGCTGCCACAGGTGGCCTTGAGGAACTGCTCGCCGTTGGCGATGCACAGCTTGAGAGCATCGAGGGCGTCGGCGAGATGCGGGCGAAGGAGATTCGCGAGGGCCTGCGCAGGCTGCAGGAGATAAACCTCGTGGATCAGCGCCTGCAGACTTGACGCAGGGAGGGAACGCTTACAGGACGGTGATGGCGCTGCTGCCCCACCGATGATGAAGGAGGACATCATTTCGCAGACCAATGAAGATCTAATGGACGACCTCGAGATGCCCGTACTGGAGCACATCGAGTTTGAGACGGGCGACAACGTCGTCTACCCGCATCACGGCGCCGGCAAGGTGCTGAAGAAGGAATCGCGCGATCTGCTGGGCGAGAAGCGCGTTTATCTGACGATCAAGATTCTCCACAACGACATGACCGTGATGGTCCCGTCGGAGAACGCCGCGATGGCCGGCCTGCGCCGCGTCATTGACGAAAAGACGGTCAAGAAGGTTCTGGCGGTAATTCAGGACGACGTTTCCGAGATGCCGAAGAACTGGAATCGTCGCTTCAAGCACAACCGCGACAAGATCAAGACCGGCGACATCTACGAGCTGACCGAGGTTGTCCGCAACCTTGCGATCCGTGAGCACGACAAGGGTCTCTCGACTGGCGAGAAGCAGCTGTACACGCGCGCCAAGAAGATCCTCTCCTCGGAGCTGATGTACGCGCTGGACATGAACGAAGAAGAGGCCGAAGAGCATCTCGACGGCCTGCTTGCCAAGTCGGCAGGCGTCAAGGTCTAAACAGCCTTGGAGACCACGCCCGTCGCGGTCGCGCTGGTCGTGGCCGCCGGGCGCGGCGAACGGCTTGGGTCCAATCGGCCCAAGGCGTTCGTCGCGCTTGCAGGTCGGCCGATGATCGAATGGAGTGTGGACGCGCTGCGATCGGTCCCGTCGATCATGCAGGTTGTCGTCGCCCTGCCCGAGGGCTGTGAGGCGCCTGCAGGCACCTTGGGAGTCCCTGGCGGCTCCGAGCGCTCGCACTCGGTCCGCAGCGCTCTGCAGGCTGCAGACCCGCAGGCCGAGGTGATCGTCGTTCACGACGCTGCAAGGCCGCTCGCGACGCCGGAGTTGATTCAGCGGTGCATCGACGCACTTGACGAGGACGGCGGCTGGGACGCTGCGATCGCCGCCGCACCGGTCAAGGACACCGTCAAGCGCTCGTCCGACGGAGTTGCCGTCGACGAGACGCCTCCACGCGACCAGCTTTGGGCGGTTCAGACGCCGCAGGTCTTTCGCAGGGCTGCACTTGAGAGTGCGCTCGCGGGCAGCGATGATCAGCTGGCGGCGGCAAGCGACGACGCGATGCTGGTCGAATCGAACGGCGGCCGCGTTCGCCTTGTCGATTCGAAGATTGAGAACTTCAAGGTCACTACGCAGGCAGACCTAAAGCATGCTGAGATGGTTCTAGGCGGCGAATCCAACGCAGGGGGCAGCAATGAGTGAGACACGCACCGGACTTGGAGTTGACTCGCATCGCCTTGTCGAAGGGCGCCCGCTGATTCTCGGCGGAGTTGAGTTTGAATCGCCACTGGGCCTCGACGGACACTCCGACGCCGACGTGCTGACGCACGCCGTGATCGACGCCCTGCTCGGTGCTGGCGGGATGGGAGACATCGGCGCCCACTTCCCTGACACCGATGAGCGCTGGCAGGGCGCCGACTCGATTGAGCTCCTCAGCAAGGTCGCAGGGATGCTGATCGGCGGCGGATTTGAAGTCGTCAACATCGATGCGACGGTGATCATCGAGGAGCCGAAGATCGGCCCGAAGCGCGATCAGATCCGCGAGCGGATCGCCGGCGCGCTCGGGGTTGAGGCCAGCGCCGTAAACGTGAAGGCGACGACCGCCGAACGGATCGGCGCCTTCGGTCGCGGCGAAGGCGCCGCTGCGATGGCTGTTGCGACGCTTCGCCGCTGAGCGATGCTGGCGTAGATTGGGGCGGTGCGCCCAATCCAGATCTATGACACGCGTCGCGCCGAGCTGACCGAGCTCGAGCCGCGTGATCCAGGCAAGGTCTCGATCTACGCTTGCGGGCCGACGGTCTACAGCCGCATCCATGTCGGCAACGCGCGGCCCTTTGTTGTCTACTCGCTGCTGAAGCGCTTCCTCCAGCACGAGGGGTATGACGTCACCTTTGTCGCCAACATCACCGACGTCAACGACAAGATCTATGACGCCGCCAACGCCAGCGAGCCGCCCAAGCCGAGCGCGCTGCTGGCCAGCGAGATGGCGGCGCTCTACGTAGCTGACACTAACCAGCTGGGGCTTGGCCGTCCGGACAGCGAGCCGCTTGCGACTGAGACGATCGGGCCGATCATCGATCTGATCGGCGCACTGATCGAGCGCGACGCCGCCTACGCGATCGAAGGCGACGTCTACTTCCGGGTCCGCTCCGACAGCTCCTACGGCGATCTCTCGCACCGCTCGCTCGACGATCTCGACCAAGGCGAGGGCGGCGAAGGCCTGTCGCTAAAGGAAGACCCGCTCGACTTCGCGCTCTGGAAGACACAGAAGGCGGGGGAGGACACCGCTTGGGACGCCCCGTGGGGAAGAGGCAGGCCCGGCTGGCACATTGAGTGCTCGGCGATGGCCGAGGAGATCCTTGGGATTGGCTTCGACATCCACGGCGGAGGCAACGACCTCGTCTTCCCACACCACGAGAACGAGGCGGCGCAGACGCGGATGGCGCGCGGCGCCGAGCTTGCCAGGATCTGGATGCACAACGGCATGCTTCAGCTCTCGGGCGAGAAGATGGCTAAGAGCGTCGGCAACATTGAGCCGCTGGCCTCCGTGATCGAGCAGTGGGGCCGTGACGCGCTGGTGCTGTTCTTCGTTTCGGGCCATTACCGCCAGCCGCTGCTGTTCTCGGAGCAGAGCCTCGAACAGGCCCAGACCAGCGCACGGCGCATCCGCGCAGCCGCCCTGCAGCTCAGCGAGGGTCCGTCGCCCGCGGAGCTAGCTGAGCATCGCGAGCAGTTCTTCGAAGCGCTCGCCGACGACTTCAACACGCCGCGCGCGCTCGCCGCGATGCACGGTTGGCTGTCGGCAGCGGGCGCTCTCGCTGACGCGGGCAACGACGACCTCAGGCAGATGCTGACGGTTCTTGGCCTTGAAGCCCTCCTCGAAGCCGAGCAGGGGGCGCCCGAGCCCGACGAGCAGGCGCTGGCGCTGCTGGCCTCGCGCGAGGCTGCCCGTTCCGAGCAGGACTGGGGACGGGCCGATGAAATTCGTGACGAGCTGCTGGCGCTTGGCTGGCAGGTCCGCGACGGCGACGACGGCGCGAGCCTGGTGGCGAAGTGATCATCTACGGACGCAACGCCGTTCATGAAGCAATGCGCGCCAACCGCCGTCGCATCAAGGAGCTTTGGGCCACCGACAGCGCATCCCGCGAGGACTGGCTCGACAAAGCAAGCCAGATCAAGCGCGTCAGCGCCGCCGAGATCGACAAGATCTGCGAAAGCCCCGGCAATCAGGGGGTATGCGCGCGGATCGAGGGTTACCACTACGTTTCCGCAGCTGAGCTGCTCGCGAAGCCTGACCCGCTGATAATCGCGCTCGATGAGGTTCAGGACCCACAGAACCTCGGAGCGATCTGCCGCACGGCCGAATGCATCGGTGCGACCGGCGTTGTGATCACCGAGCGCCGCTCGGCCCACGTTACGCCCGCAGTCTGCAAGGCGTCGGCGGGAGCCGTCGAGTGGCTCTCGATTGCGAAGGTCGGAAATCTCTCCGACTTCCTCGGCGACGCCAAGAAGGCCGGCGCATGGTGCTACGGCGCCGATGCAGGCCCGGAGTCGATCGACTACCTCAGCCCCGACTACTCGGGAGGCGTTGTGCTCGTGCTGGGCTCCGAGGGGAGCGGGCTGCGCCCGCGCGTCGCAAGCTGCTGCGATGCGCTGATAAGCCTGCCAATGCGCGGAAAGCTCGACTCCTTGAACGCCAGCGCCGCCGCCGCAGCGCTGATGTATGGAATATTGCCTCGCAGGGGTTGACAGGACTCCATAACTGTGGGATAACTCCCTTACTTGAGGGTCTACCTCAGGTTTAGATACATAACATTTGTTACGTTCGCAGCTGGCGCCAGGGGAGGAGTGCGCCACTGAGCTCGTCCGACTTTTCCCTAATGAAATAGGGGAGAAAGGATTGCTCGTGGCCCGTATTTCCGCTTCATCTCATTCTCAACTGCAGGTTGATGATGGCTACCTGATTGCCCTCGCTAAGCAGGGGGACCCAGCTGCCTACGATCGGCTTGTACGCCGCTACCACGGATTCGTCCGTCTGAAGGCCTCGTCGTACTTCATCGCCGGGGGCGACAGCGACGATCTGATGCAGGAGGGGCTCGTTGGCCTCTACAAGGCGATCCGCGACTACCGCACCGACCGCCAGTCGAGCTTCCGCAACTTTGCGGAGCTCTGCATCACGCGCCAGATCATCACCGCGGTCAAGACTGCGACCCGCAACAAGCACGTGCCTCTCAATCAGTACGTCTCATTCGCAACGACGCCGGCAGGCGCCAGCGAGGGCGAGTCGACGCTGGAGGAGATGCTTCCGGGATCCACAGTCCACGATCCAGCCAACCAGGTGATCTCCACCGAGGAGTTGCGCTCGCTTGTCGATTGCCTCGCCTCGACGCTCTCGGAGCTTGAGTCGCGGGTCCTCGCGCTCTACCTCGACGGCCGCTCGTATGAAGAGATCGGCGGATTGATGGAGTGCGACACGAAGACAGTGGACAACGCTCTGCAGCGCGTCAAGCGCAAGGTCGGCACCCACCTCGACAGCCGCAACATCGCGGCATAGTCGAGGTGGGTGGCGTGCGCGGGCTAGTGGCGCGTAAACCGTCGCTTAGCCGATAACATCCCGCGCGATGGCTGGCACTAAACGCACCGATTCGGATCCGTCCGGCGTCGGCAGAAGGGGTTTCCTCGCCGCCGGCGCGGGGGCCTTTCTTTGCACCATCGGCGGCGAGAACATCCTCGTTGGCAAGCCAGGCGACGCGGCCAAGGCCGATGCCGCCGCGGCTCGCGTGAAGCGGCCGGCCGGAGCCAAGTCAAGGCCCGCGGCGACGGTGCCCGGTGCTGATCCTGTCGATCAGCTCCGCTTCGGCACCCCGACTCCGCAGCCGGGCGGCAGGACGCGCGAGTACTGGATTCAGGCGACCGCGGTTGTCTGGGACATCATGCCCAACCGTCCGCGCCGCGACTACTGGCACGGAATGCCGGTTGCCGGCCCGACCAACTTCCGGGCGTTCGTCTATCAGGAGATGACCGAAGGCTTTGCAGACACGAAGGGTCCGGCGGCGATGCCCGGCCCAACCCTTCATTGCGAGGTTGGCGACGTGCTCAAGGTCCACGTGCGCAACGCGCTGCCCGACAAGTACGCGCAGGCGATCACGATGCACCCCCACGGCGTCCGTTACACGCCCGACTACGACGGCTCCTACATCGGCGACTTCACTCGTGCCGGCGGCTTCATTGGCCCCGGTGAAGAGTTCACCTACACGTGGGAGGCGTTGCCCGAGTCGGTCGGCGCCTGGCCGTACCACGACCACGGCCCCAACCACACGCTCAACACGATGCGCGGCCTCTATGGCGGCATCATCATCCGTCCCAAGGGTGCTCCCAAGCCCGACGTCGAGAAGATGCTCTTCTTCCACTCGCTATCGCCCCCCACTACGGGGCTGACGCGCGTCTTCCAGTGCATCAACGGCCGCGCTTATGCCGGCAACACGCCGACCATCCGTGCCAAGGCTGGCCAGGACGTCGCACTTCACGCGATCGGAATGGACGACAACTTCCACGACTTCCACATCCACGGCCATCGCTGGCACAAGGACGGCGGCAGCTTCATGACCGATTGCCAGTCGCTTGGGCCGGGGGAGACCGTCACCGCCCGCTTTGTAGAAGACAATCCCGGACGCTGGCTCTACCACTGCCACGTCTTCTCCCATCAAGACAACGGCATGGCGGGCTTCTACCTCGTCACGCGCTAACCGAACTGTGCAACAATCCCGCATCTTCAGCGATAGCTGAAGTTCAATCCCGGAGGAGAGAACCAGATGAAGAAGTCGATTCGCGTGGTACTGCTGTCAGCAACGGCACTGCTAATGCTCCCGGCGCTCGCAAGCGCCGACTACCCGCCGCCAACCAACCCTGGCGTCCCTACTCCCCGCCCAGGTGGCGCAAAGACTCTGAAGGTCTGTAAGAAGGGCTGCAAGTACAAGACGATTCAGGCCGGCGTCAATGCCGCCCAGTCGGGCGACATCGTCCGCGTCGGTACAGGCACCTACAAGGAGCAGGTCACGATTGAGGGCCACAAGAAGGACGCCATCAAGCTGATCGGCAACAAGGTGAACCCTCACAAGGTCTTCATCGACGCCAAGCTCAAGCCGAACGGCGTCATCATCAACAGCGCCGACAACGTCACGGTTCAGGGCTTCTCGACCAGCGGCTACCTCGCCAATGGTTTCTTCGCCGTCCACGTCAGCGGCTACACGATGGACAACCTGATCGCCATGGGTACCGGCGTCTACGGCCTCTACGCCTTTGACTCCAAGGGCGGAACGATGTCCAACTCCGACGCCTACTACAACACCGATGCAGGTTTCTACATCGGCCAGACACCGTTCCAGACGACTCCCAAGCGTTCGATCGCAACGAACCTTCGTTCGTGGGGCAACGTGCTCGGCTGGTCGGGAACGAACATGCGCTACGTGACGATCACGAAGTCGAAGTTCTTCAACAACGGAACCGGCATCGTCCCGAACGCTCTCACTTCCGAGAAGTACCCGCCGGAAGAGGACAACGTCATCACCGACAACGACATCATGTGGAACAACTGGAACTACTACAAGGCAGGGCCGTTCGAGGCTACGCCTTCAACTTCCGGCATTCCGTACCCGATCGGCGTTGGAATCCTGCTGTTCGGCGGCCGTCGCCAGTCGGTCAGCAACAACCGCGTCTACGGCAACTGGATCGCCGGCATCGGCCTGCTCAAGCAGATCTCGATGGCGGCTGACAGCGGCACAACCAAGGGGCGGACGTCGATCACTAACTCCGAGCCAATCGGAGCCACCGGCGACTGGACGCTCGATAAGCCGTGGAACCTGGAGGACAACAAGATCCAGAACAACGTCCTCGGAAACGGTGGCAAGGATCTGAACGCACGCGATCTGTTCTACGACGGCTCGGGCGAGGGGAACTGCTTCAAGGGCAACACGCGCACAGCGGCGTTGAACCTGCCGGCGTTCTCCGAGACGGCCTTCCCGACCTGCGTCGACGGCGTGAAGACGGACGACACGGCCAGCCCCGACTCGGCCACCGAAGGTGTCCGCTGGGCACTGGGTGTGAAGGTGAGCCGTGGGATGATCGCTTACCCGACCACCTCGCTCGGCAAGCTGAAGCCGTTCCCGAAGTGCGTGGACAGCGCTCCGGCGGCTTGCGGCTCGGTCTGGAACAAGAAGATCAAGGCGCCTCGCTAATGAA
>WLNX01000082.1 GCA_009699565.1 Actinomycetota bacterium
CGCCATCTGGCTCCATCGTCAGCCGCTCGCTCGCGGAGCTCTCAGCGCAGCGGCGGGGCTGACGAAGTTCGCGCCGCTTGCGCTGCTTCCGCTGTTCGCCGGCGACGGACTCTGGGATCCTGATCGCTCTCGCCGTCAGCGGATCAAGCGCCTGGCAGCCTTCCTCCTCGGAGTCCTGCTGGTGTGCGCGCTCGCGGTGCTGATCTTCGCGCCGACGACCACGCCAAAGCAGTTCTGGGACCACACGCTCGCCTACCAGTTCGGCCGCGAGGCGCCGTTTTCGGTTTGGGGCTTCTACGGCGGAGGCTGGCGCACTGCACAGCATCTGGTGCAGGGAGCAACGATCCTGCTGGCAGTTCTCGTCGCCTTCGTTCCGCGCCGAAAGGACATCATCACGCTGGCTGCACTCAGCGCGGCGATCATGGCTGCACTTCAACTGTCGGCCACCTACTGGTTTTACCTCTACCTCGCCTGGGTCGTGCCGATGGCGCTGATCGCGTTTCTCGGGCGCCCGGCGCTCAGCGGGGTGCTCGAGGGTCGCCGCCCGGCGATGCCATCAGCAACTGCTCGATCGACTGCGCCCGCCGCGACCCCTGGCAGCGGATGATCACGGCATTCAGCCAAGGATCGTCCTCTGAGGGCTCAAACGGAACTCGCATCCGCGAAGTCAGCGAGCCGACCGCCTGTTCGCGCTTGACGCCGATCACGCCGCCGCGGGCGCCGGTCATCCCGACATCGGTGATGTAGGCGGTTCCGCCGGGGAGCACGCGGGCATCGGCGGTGGGCACGTGTGTGTGCGTTCCAACGACGGCGGTCACGCGCCCGTCGAGGTGCCAACCGAGCGCGACCTTCTCGCTGGTCGCTTCGGCATGCATGTCAACGAGAATCTGGTCGGCGCCGGCGGCGGTTAGCTCCTCGACCGCGCTGTCGGCCGATTGGAAGGCGGGGTGGGAAGCCTCGAGGAACAGATTCCCGGAGAGGTTGACGACACCGAGCTTGGTTCCTCCCGACTCGACGATGCAGGTGCCGTGCCCCGGCTGCGAGCGGAGGTAGTTGGCGGGCCGCAGGATCGGCTCGTGGAGGTCGAGGTAGGGAAGGATCTCCGAGCGCCTGTAGGTGTGATTGCCAAGGGTGATCACGTCAACGCCGGCCTCGAACAGCTCGTCTGCGATCTTTGGAGTGATTCCCAGCCCGCCGGCGACGTTCTCGCCATTGACGACGAAGAAGTCCGGTGCGTAGCGCTCGCGGATCACCGGCATCGACGCCAGCAGCGTGCGGCGACCGGCGCTGCCGACGAGGTCTCCGACGAAGCAGATTGTCACTTGCTCAGGGGCCATGACGGCAGTCTCGCGCAAGAAGCCCACCGGCCGCGCTGCGGCGCCCTCCCTACCATGAGCTCCGATGGCTTTTCCGTTGACCCGAATGCGTCGTCTCCGCCGCACCCCGGCGCTGCGCGAACTGGTGCGCGAGACGCGGCTTGACGTCGGCGACTTGGTCCTGCCGGTCTTCGTCGAGCAGTCGCTCGGTACGGCGCTGCCGATCGATTCGATGCCTGGCGTCAGTCGCCAGCCCGTCAGCGGCGCGCTCGCCGAAGCCTCCGAGTGCCTGGCTCTTGGCATCCCCGCGATGATCTTTTTTGGCCTTCCTACTGAGAAGGATGCAGAGGGGTCCGGTGCGTGGGATCCGGAGGGCTCGGTGCAGCAGGCGATCGCAGCGATCAAAGCCGCCCACCCCGACCTGGTCTTGATCGCAGATTGCTGTCTTTGCGAATACACCGACCACGGTCACTGCGGCCCGCTCAACGATGCCGATGAGGTCGACAACGATGCCGCCCTCGAGCTGCTGGCCCGCACCGCCGTCAGCCAGGCCGCCGCAGGAGCCGACGTGATCGCCCCCAGCGACATGATGGACGGCCGAGTGGGCGCGATCCGCGCCGCGCTCGATCTGGCCGGTCATCAGGACGTGGCGATCCTCGCCTACAGCGCCAAGTTCGCATCCGCCTTCTACGGCCCCTTCCGCGACGCCGCTGGAGCGACCCCTTCCTTCGGCGACCGCCGCGGGTACCAGATGGATCCAGCGAACCTGCGCGAGGCGGTTCGCGAGGCCGAGTTGGACATCGAAGAGGGAGCCGACGCCGTCATGGTTAAGCCCGCTCTGGCGTACCTCGACGTAATTCGGCGCATTGCCGATCAGACCGCAGCGCCGGTTGCTGCGTACAACGTAAGCGGCGAGTATGCGATGGTGAAGGCTGCTGCTGCGGCAGGTGCTCTCGACGAGCGCACCGCCGTTCTGGAGCTGCTGACTTCGATCCGCCGCGCCGGAGCAGATTTCGTGATCACCTACCACGCCAAGGATGCTGCAAGATGGCTTCAAAAGACGTAACCGCGACACCTAAGATCCGCAGCCGCAAAGACGGCGCCGCCGTCAAGCTGACCGACCTTGATCGCAAGCTGCTCGACCTGATGCAGGGCTCGTTCCCGATCGCCGAGCGCCCCTACGAAGCGATCGCCAAGGAGGCCGGTATCCCCGAGGCCCAAGTCCTTGAGTCGATTCAGCGCCTTCTGGACGACCGCATCATCCGCCAGGTAACTCCGATCTACGACACGCGCGCCCTTGGCTACGGGTCGATGCTGGTGGCCGCCAAGGTTGACCCCGAGCACCCGTGGCGGGCAGCAAAGATCGTCAACTCTCATCCCGGCGTCTCCCACAACTATCTGCGCAACCACGACTTCAACATGTGGTTCACGCTCGCGGTCGAGCAGGATTCAAAGCTCGGGCTTCAGGGAACCTTGGACCTCCTTCAGGAGATGACCGGCGCCGAGTCGATCCGCCAGCTCCCGACGCTGAAGCTGTTCAAGATTCGGATGGACCTCGAGATGTCGGGCGACACCGACACGCTCTCCAAGCGCGGCGTCGCTGAGGAGCCGGTCGAGCTTGAGGCTCAGAGCTATGACGACTTCGACCGCGCCGTAATTCGCGCCACCCAAGGGAACCTCCCTGTTGTGAGCAATCCCTGGCAGGGAGCGGCGGACGAGCTCGGCATTGGCGTAGATGAGCTGCTGTCCTACCTTGAGGCGCTGAAAGAGCGCGGGATCCTTCGCCGCGTCGCAGGAATTCTCTATCACCGCCGCGCCGGGTTCTCGGCCAACGGCATGGGCGTCTGGCAGGTTCCGGCAGACAAGATCGCCGAGATCGGCCCGCAGATGGCTGCTTACCGCGGGATCTCACATTGCTATGAGCGCCCGACCTACGCCGACTGGCCCTACCAGATTTTCACGATGGCTCACGGCCGTTCGAAGGAGGAGTGCGACGCAATCCTCGACGCGATCGCCGACGAGTTCCCAATCGAAGATCGCGCCACTCTGTACTCGAGCACCGAGTTCAAGAAGATCCGGCTGCTCTACTTCACCGACGACTTCCGCAACTGGGAGCACGAATTCGGCGGCGTCTAGCGTGACCGTTTCACTCCGCGACACCCGCTCCTCGGAGCTCTACGAGCGCGCACTGCAGTACCTGCCGGGCGGGGTGAATTCCCCGGTCCGGGCGATGAAGGCGATCGGCCGCGATCCGATCTTCATTGAGCGCGGAGAGGGAGCCGAGCTGACCGA
This sequence comes from Actinomycetota bacterium, assembly GCA_009699565.1. GTDB lineage: Bacteria > Actinomycetota > Thermoleophilia > Solirubrobacterales > Solirubrobacteraceae > F1-60-MAGs163. The sequence goes on from WLNX01000082.1 coordinate 3,609, forward strand.
TGTGGACGGGAACACCTACATCGACTATGTCTGCTCGTGGGGGCCGCTGATCCTTGGCCATGCCGACCCGGAAGTGATCGCTGCCGTCACCGAGGCTGCCGCGAGCGGAACGACGTTTGGTGCGCCGACAGCAGGCGAGATCGAAATCGCCGAAGAGGCTGCCCGAAGGATTCCGGGAATCGAGATGCTGAGGATGACGAGCTCCGGGACCGAAGCTGCGATGAGCGCGATCCGACTCGCGCGCGCCGCCACCGGCCGCGAGAAGCTGCTGAAGTTCGCCGGCGCCTACCATGGCCACCTTGACGGCTTGCTGGCGGAGGCCGGCAGCGGCCTTGCCACAAACGCGCAGCCGACCAGCCCGGGCGTTCCGTCGGCTGCGACCGCCGCGACCGTGATCGTCCCCTGGAACGACGCCGAGGCGCTGATCCGGGCAACCGAAGAACACGAATTCGCCGCGATCCTCGCCGAGCCGTATCCGGCAAACATGGGGCTCGTGCCGCCGACCGACGGCTTTCTCGAGCTGCTCCGCGAGCGCGCGACGGCAACCGGCGCGCTGCTCGTATTCGACGAAGTCATCAGCGGCTTTCGGGTAGCGGCTGGCGGTGCTCAGGAATTGACCGGGGTGATTCCGGACCTGACTGTTGTCGGCAAGATCTTTGGCGGCGGCCTGCCCGCCGCGGCTTATGGAGGATCACGCGAGCTGATGGAGATGATTGCCCCGGCCGGCGATGTTTACCAGGCCGGAACTCTCAGCGGAAATCCGCTCGCCGTAGCCGCAGGGCTGGCGACGATGAAGCGGCTCGACGATGCCGCCTACCTGCGCCTTCAGGCAACAACCGAAGCCCTCGCTGGCGGCCTCCGTGAGGCTGCGAAGGCGGCTGAGGTGCCGGTTGACGTGGTTCACACGACGGGCCTCTGCACCGTCTTCTTCAGCGAACACCCTGTCGTTGACTACGCGTCCGCTCAGCGCTGCGACTTGGAGACCCACGGCGCATGGTGCCGGGCGCTGCTGGCGCGCGGCGTCTACCCGCCGCCATCGCAGTTCGAGACCTGGTTCCCGTCGCTTGCACACACCTCCGAACAGGTCGAACAGACGATCGAGATCGCAGCCGCCGCCTTTGCGGAGATTGCGTGACCGGCGACCTGTCACGGCAGGGACTGATCGCGGTTGCCGACCAGCTCCGCGCTGAGGAGGGACTTCTCGCCGAGTCGCTGCTGCCGCCTGAATTGCAGTTCCTTGCCGAGGACGACCCGCTGCTTGGAGGGCTCGCTGCAAGCGGCCCCAGGTCGGCAGGTCGCGAAGTGGCGATTGCGCTGGTCGTCGAGGCCGTCTACGAGGGCTCTCTGCTTCATGCGGGCCGCTCGCGGATCCTTGACCCCGCCGATGAAGATCTCAACATCCTTGCGGGAGACCGCCTCTACGCGCTCGGGCTGGCGACGCTGGCGGACTTGGGCGATCTCGACAGCGTCCGCGAGCTGGCCGACGTGATCGCAATCTGCGCCCAGTCCGTTGCCCAGCAGGAACCGGCTCTTGCCGCGGCAGCCTGGCAGCTAGGCGCGAGCACCATCGGTTGGGGTTCATCCCCGGCGTGCGAGGCCGCGAAGGCGACGGTCGGCGGAGATCCGCTCGTGGCCGCGACGACGATTGAGGCGGCCGCAGCGGGGCTTCGCGAGTCGGCGCATTGACGCGACTACCGGGGAGGCTTGCGGTCGCAGTTCGTCGTAGTATTCAGGGAAGGTAATCTTTGCCTGCGCAAAGAGATGCCCAGCGACGCCGAGAGAACATGACCGAACACAAAGAATCCAAGAGCAAGTACACCGAGGATCGCCAGATCCCTGGAGCCTTTGAGGGCGAGACCGTTACGCGCCGCCGTGCGATGGTCCTTGGCGGCCAAGTTGCGGGCGGAGTCGCCGCGGCGGCCTTCGCACTTCCCGCGCTTGGATTTGCCGTTGGCCCGATCTTTGAGAAGCAGGACCAGCCGTGGCAGATCGTCGGCAACACGGGCGAGTTCAACCCGGATTCTTACGTGCCTCGCACGATCACGCTGGTTGCCGGAATCGGTGACGCCGGCAAGTCCACCGTCTACCTGCGCAAGTACAACCCCGACCTCGATACCGAGCCGCGCGACGAGTACAACAGCTACATCGCGATCTCAACGCTTTGCATGCATCTCGGTTGCCCGGTGCGCTTCACGGCGGCCGCACAGCGGTTCATCTGCCCTTGCCACGGCGGCGTCTACGACATCGTCGGCAAGGTCAACGGCGGTCCGCCCGTGCGCCCGCTTGACCGCTTCTACACGCGCCTTGAGGCCGACCGCGTTCTGATTGGCCCGCGCTTCTCAGTCAATAGCGAGCTGCAGCGCTTTTCTCCCCGCGATCCGGGCGAGCCGCTCGACGGAGTTGGCCAGTATCTCTATCCGTCACGACCTTCGATGAGAAAGATTCAGGGGACCTAAGCGATGGCAAAGCTCAAGACTCCGACGCTTCCGAGCAATCCGCTCACCTCTCCGAAAAGGCCGGGCAAGGCTTACGGCCCGTCGACTCCACTTGAGCACGGCGCAGAAGCCGGCATCACCGCGGTTGACTGGATCGACGAGCGCACCTCGCTCTCCGGCGGCCTTCGCTGGATGATGTTCCGCAAGGTGCCAAAGGGCACCAACTGGTTCTACACGCTCGGCTCGGCGACGATGTTTGCCTTCCTCTCCCAGGCGGTAACGGGCGTCTTCCTCGCGATGTACTACGACCCGTCCGCTACGCGCGCCTACGAGTCGATCCAGCACATCAACAACGACGTCTTCCTGGGCGAGTTTGTCCATGGCATGCACAAGTGGGGATCGTCGGTGATGGTGATCCTGATCTTCCTGCACATGGGCCGCACCTTCTTCTTTGGCGCTTACAAGTACCCGCGCGAGCTCAACTGGGTGATCGGCGTAGCGCTGCTGGTGATGACGATGACGATGTCCTTCAGCGGTTACCTGCTGCCGTTCGATCAGCGCTCCTACTGGGCGACGATCGTGGGCGTCAACATCAACGGCACCGGCCCTCTAGTCGGCCCCTATTTGTCGGAATTCCTGCGCGCCGGGCCGTACTTTGGGGCGACCACCCTCTCCCGTTTCTACGCGATCCACATGTTGCTTGTGCCGGGCGCAATTGCCGCCCTGATGGGCTTCCACCTCTATCTCGTCGCCAAGCTCGGAACCACTGCTCCGCCTTGGGTCCGCGCGAAGTCTCCTGATGCGCTGCGCGAGCAGAAGGTGTCGGACCTTTAATGAACAAGCGCGAGAAAGAGGCATACCTCCGCGAGTACGGCGTCCTCAAGAGCCAGGGAAAGCCGTTCTTCCCGTACGCGATAGCCAAGGACAGCGTGATGGCGATCATGGTGATGGTCGTGATCATCACGATGTCAATCGTCCTCGGAGCCGAGCTCGGTCCGAAGGCCGATCCGACCTCAACGACCTACACGCCACGGCCGGAGTGGTACTTCTTCTTCCTGTTCGAGCTGCTGCGCGTGATCAAGCCGCCGGCACTGGTGCCGCTGGCAACGATCGGCGTCCCAACGATCTGTCTGATTCTCCTCTTCCTGCTTCCCTTCTACGACCGCGGGGCAGAGCGCCGTCCTGAGCGCCGTCCGATCGCGACCGCTGCCGGCATCTTCACGATCTGTGCAATCGGTTACCTCACGTATCTCGGCGCCGCAGCCGGACCTCCGACCGAGATCGACATTCCGGTTCCGGCGAATGTTCGCTCCCAGGGTTCCGCCGCCGTCGCGAACTTCAAATCAGGAGAGCAGGTAGTTGCCCAGTCGGGCTGTGCCGCCTGTCACAAGTTTGGCGAGAACGGCAACGCAGGTCCAGGTCCAAGCCTTACTCGGGTTGGCGCCCGCCTGCCCGCTCAGGCGATCCAGCGGACTTTGATCAACCCGACGGCGCCGATGCCGTCGTTCGCAACACTCAGCGAACAGTCGCCGAAGCAGTTTGAGCAGATGGTCGGCTTCCTCGCGGCCCTTAAGTAGTCGGCGATGACGACCGAAGGTGCCGCCAGCGGCACGCTTGAGGAACCGCAGGTCGAAGCGATGTTTGACCGCATCGCAGGCGTCTACGATCTGATGAACTCGCTTATGACAGCGGGCCTTCACCATCGCTGGCGACAGCGGGCGGTCGATCTGGCCGCGGTCAAACCGGGGGACAGCGTGCTCGATGTTGCTACCGGCACCGGGGACTTGGCCGTTGAGCTTTCCCGGCGGGTCGGAGTGGACGGAGAGGTGATCGGTTCGGA
>WLNX01000083.1 GCA_009699565.1 Actinomycetota bacterium
ACGGCACTTGGACGCTGAACGGCCAGAAGGTTTGGACGACCAACGCCCAGTTCGCCTCTTACGGCCTGATCCTTGCCCGCACCAACCCCGACCTGCCGAAGCACAAGGGCATGACGATGTTCATCGTCCCGATGGACGCGAAGGGCGTGACCGTTCGAGGCCTCCGCCAGATCTCCGGCGAAGCCGAGTTCAACGAGGTCTTCTTCGACGACGTCGTGATCGACGGCGACTCGGTTGTTGGCGGAGAGGAGAACGGTTGGGGCGTGGGACTGACGACGCTGATGTTTGAGCGTCTGACGATCGGCCTTGGCTCATCGTCGTTCGGCTACCGCGCAACGCGCTTCGCCGAGGCGATCATCGCCGACCCGACCGCATCCGTCGACCACGAGGTCCGCCACAACTTTGGCGAGCTTGCAGCCGAGCTGGAGGCGATCCGCTGGACCGGGTACCGCTCGATCAGCGCCCTTCAGGATGGTCAGATACCGGGACCGGAGTTTGGTCTCGCCAAGGTGACGACGGTCAACTGCGCAGTGCGCGCCGGCGACCTGATCGCCGACATTGTCGGCCCCGAGGCTCTCGATGAGAGCAGCGAGTGGTCCTACATGATCTCGTTCCTGCCGGGCCTCAAGTCGGCCGGCGGCACGGAAGAGATCCTGCGCAACACGATCGGCGAGCGCGTCCTTGGGCTTCCGCCCGAGCCGCGTCTCGACAAGGGCATCCCGTTCAGCGAACTTCGCTCCAAGGAAAAGGAAGGTGCAGCAGCATGAACCTCGGACTCTCAGACGAGCAGGAGTTCCTCCGCGACGCGGCAGCCGATGCCTTCTCGCGCGTAAAGACAATCGAGGCCGCCCGCGAGGCGATCGAGGACGAGTCGGCAATGCCGGACATGTGGCCGACCGCCGCAGAGGCCGGCTGGCTCGGACTGCTCGTAAGCGAGGAGAACGGCGGAGCCGGACTCGGCGCGTACGACGCAATGCTGATCGCCCAGGAGGCCGGCAAGGTCCTCGCCGGCGTCCCGCTGCTTGGAGCCCTGCCGGCTTCGATGCTGCTCGACATGGGCGGCAGCGACAAGACTGAAGCGGTTGCCTCCGGTGAGCTGAAGGCTGCATGGCTCCCGGCCTGCCCTCCGTCATCAATCGAACCGCGTTGGACGGTCGATCCGGTCGAAGGGATGGCCCGCCCGGACGCACCTGCCGCAACCGTTGACGGAGATTCGGTCAGCTTCACCGGAACCGTCGGCTGGGCGCCTGACGCAGGCGAAGCCGAGCTGCTCGTCGTCATCGGCGTCGACTCCGACGGCAACCCCGTCGCTGGCGCAGTTGAAGCCGGCGCCGCTGGCGTGACCGTTAACGCCGATTGGCGCTACGACGCAACGCGCCGCTTGGCCTCGGTCACCCTCGACGGTGCAACCGGCGCAAAGCTCGACCTTGACGCGGAGCAGATCGCCCGCGCCTACTACCTGGTGCAGGCTCTAATCGCCGCCGAATCGGTCGGCACGATGGAGACGGCGCTTGAGGTTTCGCTCGAGTACGCGAAGGAGCGCTACACGTTCGGCCGCGCAATCGGTTCGTACCAAGCGGTCAAGCACGGCATCGTCGAAATGCTGCGCCGACTTGAGAACTCAAAGTCGCTCTGCATCTACGCAGGCTTCGCATTCAGCGACAAGCCTGAAGAGATCGCGTACGCGGCAAGCTGCGCGCGTTCGGTCGCAGGCGGAGGCCTTGACTTCACGGCGCGCCAGCAGATCGCCGTCCACGGCGGCATCGGAGCAACGTGGGAACACGATGCTCCGCTGACCTTCCGCCGTGCGCAGCTAAACAGGCGCCTCGTAGGCGGCCACGGGTCGGCAACCGACCGCGTGGCGGACGAGCTGCTCAACGGCCGCGGCCCGGTCGCGACAGTCGCGTAACCGGAAGACCTCAGCGAACTTGGGGCGGGTAGGGTCGGTCCATGACTGATCCGCTCGGCCCGTCCCAATCAACCAGCGAGCGCCACGCAGCGGCGCTCGCTTCGCTGCCCGCAGACTCCGGGCAGGATGCCTTGAACGCAGCCCGCGGCCTTGTTGCCGCAGCGCCGGCCGACCTGACGATCAGTGACGGCAAGGGCCGCGTGATCTGGAGCCTTGCCGAGTATGCGTTCCTGCTCGAAGGCGACGAAGCACCCGAAAGCGTCCACCCCGCCCTCTGGCGGCTGGCGCGGCTGAACATGAACGCCGGACTGTTTGAGGTCGCCGAAGGCGTCTACCAGGTCCGCGGCTACGACATCTCGAACATGACGCTGATCGAAGGCGACGCAGGCGTGATCGTCGTCGACCCGCTGGTGTCGCCGGAGTGCGCTGCGGCCGCGCTTGCGCTCTACCGCGAACATCGTGGCGATAGGCCGGTCAGCGCCGTTATCCACACTCACAGCCACATCGACCACTTTGGCGGCATCCGCGGAGTTGTCGGCGACGGGGAAGGGATCCCGATCTGGGCACCAGAGGGCTTCACCAAGGAAGCGGTCAGCGAGAACGTGATCGCAGGTTCGGTGATGGTCCGCCGCGCGGCCTACATGTACGGGTCCAACCTTGAGCGCGGGCCGCTCGGTCAGGTCGACGTTGGAATCGGCAAAGGCGTATCGAGCGGCAGCCCGTCGCTGCTGCCGGTAACCGACGAAGTGACGCACACCGGCCAGGAGGAGCGGATCGACGGAGTCCTGTTCGAATTCCAGATGGTCCCGGAGACCGAGGCGCCCGCCGAGCTGAACTTCCTCCTGCCCGAGCTCGGGGCCCTCTGCGTCGTCGAAACCGCAACCCACGTCCTCCACAACATCCTCACGATCCGGGGCGCACAGGTTCGCGATGCGCTCTGGTGGTCGCAGTGCCTCGCAGAGACAGTTGAGCTCTACGGCGACCGCGCAGAGGTGCTCTTCGCCGGTCACCACTGGCCCACTTGGGGGCGCAGCGAGATCGCGCAGTACCTCGCGGAGCAGCGCGACCTCTACCGCTTCCTTCACGACCAGACGATCCGGCTCGCCGGAGAGGGGCTGACCGGCCCCGAGATAGCGGAGCGGATCGAACTGCCTGAGAGCCTCGCCGCGCTCTGGCACACGCGCGGCGCCTACGGATCGATGCGCCACAACTCGCGCGGCGTCTATCAGCGCTACTTCGGCATCTATGACGGCAACCCGGTCAACCTTGACCCGATCGAACCGGTCGCCGCCGGCGCCCGCTACGTCAAAGCTCTGGGCGGAAGCGACCGCGTGCTCGAGCTCGCGGCCGCAGCCTTTGAGGAGGGCGACGAGCGCTGGGCGGCAACGCTTGCAGGACACCTCGTCTACGCCGAGCCTGACAACGCGCAGGCCCGCGAGCTGCAGGCAAAGGCATTCGAGCAGCTCGGATACCAGACCGAGAACGCGACCTGGCGCAACGCCTACTTGACCGGAGCAAGCGAGCTGCGGGACGGGGTCTCAGCCGACGGCCTCAGGGCTCAGGCGCCCGACATCGTCCGTGCGCTGGACACCGGCCAGCTGTTCGATGCGATGGCAACCCGGATCAGCGCGGAGCGCGCCGCCGAGACCGACCTGACCGTTGCCTGGAACTTCACCGACATTGACGAGCAGTGGACGCTGCGCATCACGAACTCGGCGCTGAGCACCACTCGCGGCAAGCTGAGCGAGGATGCCGGGGCGACGATCACGACCACCCGCGCCACGCTGAACGCGCTGATTCTTCAGGAGACCGATCCGATGGAGGCCTTCGGCTCCGGGGCGATCAGCGTGGAGGGCGACCCGATGGCGCTGGCCGGATTCCTGGGCCTGCTCGACGACCCGCCCCACGACTTCCCGATCGTTACCCGCTAGCCGCCGATCAACCGGGGGAAACGCCGCCGGAATTGGACTGCCCGGCCGGATTCGCTCCGCCGGATGGGGACTCTTTGCCGGCCGAGAAACCGCTGACTCTCCAGGTCCCGGAGACCTTCTCCAGCCTGATCTCGCCGATCCTTGGCAACTGAACGGTCGCCTTCGTCCCGTCAACGGTGACCTTGCCGAGTTTGAGCTGCGTCAATCCCGGCAGGTCGGCGAGCCTGATCCCCACCAGCGAAGCGCAGGCCTGGGCTGCGTCTGCGCCGCTGCCGGCGCTGCCGCCTGCTGCGACCGACTGAAGGTTGCAGAGAGTCGTTGCGTCACCCTCCTCCGCGGCCTGCACGTATCCGGTGACTGCCGACTGAACCTGCACTGACGCCGGCCTTGGATCCGCCGTCTGCGTTGAACCGGCGGTCGTCCCGGAAACAGTGGGCTGAGCGACCGAATCGCTCAGAGGGGTCGAGACTGCCGCTGAAGCGGTACTCGAGGAGCCGTCACCGCCGCCGCCTGATACCAACGCCGCCGCCGCGATGCCGGCGCCGATGATCACGAGGATCACGATCAGTACCGTTGTACGAGTCACTTCAGGGAGGCTAAAGCGTCAGTCGGAGAGCGCCGACTTCAGGCCTGCAATCGCCTTGTCGGCGACGCCCCCGAAAGCCAACCCGAGCACCGGATCAAAGAGCTTGAACGGGCCCTTCAGCGTGAGCTCGGCGTCATACGTAATCAGCGAACCGGCTCCGTCGGCGCTGACCTTGATCTCGTCAACGCTGACAACGGTGCTGCTTTCGCCGCGCACGACGAAGCGGTTCGGAGCGTCGAACTCGGTCGTCTCATAGGTCAGAGTGATCGTGCGACCGAAAAAGCCTGCATCCAGCTCAACCCGGTTGCCCACGCCAAGCGGCCCGTCGTCGAGCCTGCGCGCGGCCGAGATGCCGGGATCCCACTCGGCCGTGTTCGAGAAGTCGGCCAGATACGCAAAGGCCTCCTCCGGAGGTTTGCTGCAGCTGAGTGTGCGGTAAGCGTGAGCCATGTGGAAGGGGGTGGACGACCGCCGCCCCCGTGCATACAATCTAGCCTCACAAGGAACGCCAACAGGCCAGTTGCCACAACCACAAACGGAGAACCATGCTTATCCCACTCGCCGCGTCGTCCACTTCCTACATCCTGCTGGGAATCATCTGGTTCGTTCTGCTGGTGTCGCTCGGCGTCATCACGCTGCGCAAGGGCCACTGGGTGATGTTCATCATCGGCATCTTCATCCCGCTCTTCTGGATCATCGGCGCCGTAATTCCGCCACGCGAAGCCTGACCCTCAGGCGCAGCAGAGTGGAGCTAGCCGGACTCGAACCGGCGGCCTCCTGGGTGCGATCCAGGCGCTCTCCCAACTGAGCTATAGCCCCGCGAAGGCGAGTGTAGCCGCGGACAGCGCCTACACGCCCGGCGAGGTCGGTTCTCTCCGCTAGGCTTCCGATTATGGGAATGCTTGATGAGGCGATCCGGGAGCATCTCGATCTCAAGAGGCGGCAAGGTGCCGATCCATCAGAGATCGCGCAGCTTGAAGCCGAGGCTCTTGGCGGCCGCGAGGACGCAAAGCCCGACGCCGACGCGAAAGCCGAGGCCAACGAGGTTGAGGTTGTCGAGCATGTGGAAACGCTCGAGGTGGAGCCCGAGGGCGCTGTGCTCGTGGAAACGGTCGATGAGGTCGTCGAAGTTGACCAGCCCGAACCGATCGAAACCCAGCCGACCGAGCAGTTCAGCGCCGAGGAACTTGAGTCGGCGATGCAGGCCAAGCCTGAGCCGGTTGCGGAGACCCCGATCGTCGAGGCCGAAGTGATCGCAGAGGCCGAAGTTGTTGAAGAGGTACAGATCGAAGCGGTGCCGGCAGACGAGCCCGAGCCGGCAATCGAGCTTGAGCCGCAGCCGCCGATCCCGAGCGCCGAAGAGGCACGCGACGAGCTGGAGGAGACGCCGGACTTCCTCGAAGAGACGCCCGAGCACGACCGGCTCTGGTTTGAGCGCAAGCCGCCGCGCGACTTTGACTTCTAGCCGCCGCTAGGGCACGCGGTTTGTCGTCATCGCGCGCCGGAGCAGTTTTACGCTGGCGCTGCGCGGAGTGCGCTTGAGGGTTGCCGAGTTGAACGAGTAGAGCCCGAACTTCGGCTCGTACCCAGCAACCCATTCAAAGTTGTCGGTCAGCGACCAGCCGATCCATCCGGTGACGTTCGCGTCCTTCGCCTTGATTGCGGCGCGCATCTGGCGAAGGTGGTCGCGCAGGAATGCCGGGCGTAGGCGATCGCGGGCGTCGGCGATCCCGCTCTCGGTCACGATCACGGGGAGCTTCCAGCTGCCCGCGGTGCGGAGCACCTGGCGGAAGCCCGCCGGGTAGATCTCGGAGCCGAAGTCGCTGCAGAGAGTTGGGCATTCGCGGGCGGTCGGAGCAAGCTTCCAGCGGTAGGTGGTGCGCGGCAGGAAGTCGAGGATCGGGATCTTCGGCGTGAACGAAAAACCGAGTGCCTTAATCCGGCCGCGGAAGTAGTAGTTGACTCCGACGAAGTCCGCGCGGCGTCCGTGGAGCGACTTCTCCCCCGGCTGCAGGACCCCGTCTGCGTTGCCGTCGATGTCTCCGTGAACTGCGCCGTTCACGAAGAGCCTGTTGAAGAGGTAGTCGGCGTGCGCAGTTGCCTTGATGTCTGCGCTGCTCGCAGGATCCCCTGGCGTGAAGGCGACCATGTTCTGAACCAGACCGACCTTGGACTTTGGGTCCATCTTCTTGACTGCCTCGTAAGCGACGGTGTTGGCGGCCTCGAGATTGCGAATTGCCTTCGTGGCAGCCGTGAAGCTGTAGACGCCGGGAGGAAAATTGCCCGCGAGAGCGCCAGGGATGTTGACGTAACCGTTGGTGGCCACAACCATCGGCTCGTTGATCGGCGCCCAGCGATCAACGAGATCGCCGAAGCGCCAAGCGGCCCAGGCCGCGTACCTGCCGAACTGGGGGACTGTCTGGTCGTCGAGCCAGCCGGCCTTCTCGAGCGGCGGAAGATCGGCATTTGCTCCGCGCCCGCGCAGCGCTTCACGCACGGCCAGCGGATCGTGGATCCAGCCGGGAAGAGTGAAGTGGTTCAGCGTTACCAACGGTGACATCCGGTTGGCGCGGACCGACTTCAGGATCTGCCGGTAGCGTGCGACGGCGGCCGGGTCGGCCTGCGCGTCGAGCGCACGGAGCATCTCGGGGCTGGTGTCGGACGCCCCGGCAGGCAGTCCCTGAGGAGCATTGGGAAAGAGCCGGCTCCACTCAAACCCAAGGCGGAAGAGGTTGGCGCCGAGTCCCTTCCGCGCAAGCTTTACGTCGGAGGAGTAGCGCGACCAGAAGCCCGGGCCGTTCTCCGGAAGGTCGCCACTAGTCAGCTTTGAGCTGATGTTGGCGCTGTCGTGGACCCAGCTCCACCAATCGCTGGTTCTGTCGATGTCGCGGCCGCGGCCCATCTCGGATTGGAAGCCCGCGATCGCCGTCCCCCACAGGAAGTTCTTTGGAAGTGCGCCGCCCTGCGGCGCCTGAGCGCTGGCCGCAGTCGCGAATAGACCGAGCGAGAGCGCACAGACCGCGATTGCAGCAATCAAAGCTCGGCTGGGGAAGTGGTGCGAGCGACTCATCAGGTTGGAATCTACCCGCTGGATGCCATCCGCCGCGCCGGACCGGGGCAATCCCCTCTAAACTTCTTGAAGAGGGGCCATAGCTCAGCTGGGAGAGCGCCGCCTTTGCAAGGCGGAGGTCGTCGGTTCGATCCCGACTGGCTCCACTCCTTCGTCGCGCGACGCAGCTCCCAGTGCAACTAATAGGCTGCGCGGGAAATGATCTCCCGATTCCGCAGAAGGCGCGCATTGCTTCCCGTCGCAACGATGATCTTGTCGCTCGTCGGCATTGCCGTCGTGGCACCCGCCGCGTTCGGCGACCAGGCGATTGACAAGCTCGGCTTCGCAGGGAAGATCCCGACAGAGGTAGGCCTCAACTCCGCATGGGTAGTCC
>WLNX01000084.1 GCA_009699565.1 Actinomycetota bacterium
GCTCTACTGCCGCCTCTTCTGTTTCAGCGACTACTTCCTCGACGACAATCTCGTCGCCCTCGGCGGCTGGCTGCGCAGCCTCCTGCGGCGCCTCTTCGGGCGCGGCAGGGTCGGGTCCGCTCTCCATTATTTCTCCTCGTCCACTACCTCGGCGTCAACGACCTCTTCCTCGGGAGCGCCGGCATCTTCGCCGCCACCGTCGCCGCCGGCGGCTGCCGACTCCTGCTGAGCGCGCTCGTACATCGCCTCGGAAACCTTGTGGAAGGCGGCCTGCAGCTCCTCGGCCTTGGCGTTGATCGCCGCAGCTTCGTCGCTCTCGAGCAGACCACGAAGCTCAACGATCAAGGCTTCGATCTCGCCCTTGGAGACCTCGTCGACTTGGCCGTCCATCTCCTTGAGCTGACGCTCGGACTGGTAGGCGGCGTTCTCGCCGTTGTTGCGGGCCTCGGCCAGCTCACGGGCAAGACGGTCATCCTCGGCGTGAGCCTCGGCGTCGCCGACCATCTGCTTGATCTCGTCTTCGGAGAGCCCGCTGCCGGACTGGATCTCAATCTTCTGCTCCTTGCCGGTGCCGAGGTCCTTCGCCGACACGTTGACGATGCCGTTGGCGTCGATGTCGAAGGCGACCTCGACCTGCGGGATGCCGCGAGGAGCCGGCGGGATTCCGGTCAGCTGGAACTTGCCGAGCGACTTGTTGCCGCTCGCCATCTCGCGCTCGCCCTGGAGGACGTGGATCTCGACCGACGGCTGATTGTCCTCGGCCGTAGAGAAGACTTCCGCCTTCTTGGTCGGGATCGTCGTGTTGCGTTCGATCAGCTTGGTCATCACGCCGCCCTTGGTCTCGATGCCGAGGGTCAGCGGAGTCACGTCGAGCAGCAGGACGTCCTTGACGTCTCCGGCCAGCACGCCGGCCTGGATGCCGGCGCCGATTGCGACGACCTCGTCCGGGTTGACGCCGCGATGTGGATCCTTGCCGGTCAGCTCCTTGACCTTCTCCTGAACGGCCGGCATGCGGGTCATACCGCCGACGAGGACGACGTGGTCAACGTCGCTTGCGCCCTTGTCCTTGGCGTCGTCGAGCGCCTGGCGGACAGGCGCCACGACGCGGTCGATCAGGTCGCCGGTCAGCTCGGAGAGCTTCGAGCGGGTCAGACGCGTGTCGAGGTGCTTGGGGCCATTGGCGTCGGCCGTGATGAAAGGCAGGTTGATCTGCGTCTCTTGAGCGGTCGACAGCTCGATCTTGGCCTTCTCTGCAGCCTCGTAGAGGCGCTGCAGCGCCATCGGGTCGGCCTGCAGATCGATCGCCTGCTCCTTCTTGAACTCACCTGCGAGCCAGTCGACGATCGCCTTGTCGAAGTTGTCGCCGCCGAGGTGGTTGTCGCCGGCGGTGGACTTGACTTCGAAGACGCCGTCGCCGATCTCGAGGACCGAAACGTCAAAGGTGCCGCCTCCGAGGTCGAATACGAGGATCGTCTGATCCTCTTCCTTGTCGAGTCCGTAGGCGAGCGATGCTGCAGTCGGCTCGTTGATGATTCGCTTGACGTCAAGACCGGCGACCTTGCCTGCGTCCTTCGTCGCCTGACGCTGGTCGTCGTTGAAGTAGGCGGGCACGGTGATGACCGCGCCGTCGACGGTCTCGCCGAGGTAGGCCTCGGCGTCGGCCTTGAGCTTGCCGAGAATCATCGCGCTGATCTCGGGCGGGCTGTACTCGGCACCGGCAGCTTCAACGCGGGCGTCTCCGTTGGGGCCGGAGATCACCTTGTAAGGAACCATCGACTCCTCTTCCTTGACCTCGGCCTCCTTGCGGCCCATGAAGCGCTTGATCGAGAAGACCGTGTTGGTCGGGTTGGTGACAGCCTGGCGCTTGGCAACGGTGCCGACGAGTCGCTCGCCCGCGTCCGTAAATGCGACGACGGAAGGCGTCGTGCGACCGCCTTCGGAGTTCTCGATTACGGTCGGCTCGCCGCCTTCGAGAACCGACATGCAGGAGTTGGTGGTACCGAGGTCAATTCCGATGATCTTGCCCATGAGTCTGTCGCTGCTCCTTGTTGTTAGTGGCCATTGCGGCCGTAGTTTGCTGGCTGCCGTCGATTACTGCAGGACAGCACTCCATAAAATCTTAGTGTCAGTGTAGCAGATCTTTGAGGAGTGGTTCAACCCCTATTTTTGAAGCTTCCCGGGGCACATTCGCCGCAGTCCGCAGGTGCCGCACTCCGGCGAGCGCGCATGGCATGTGCGGCGCCCGTGGCGCAGCAGGTTCATGTGGAACTCGAGCGCCGCGTCGGGAGGTGTCAGCGCCGCCATCTCGTCATGGAGTTCCTCAAAGGGCGCGCCGGGCCGAAGCAGCCCCAACCTGGTCGCAACCCTTGAGACATGCGTGTCCACCGGGATGTCCGGCAGCCCGAAAGAGAAGCAGAGCACGCAGGCAGCCGTCTTGCGCCCCACGCCGGGCAGCGAGCAGAGGTACCGCTGCGACTGCTCAAGCGGAGCGTCGCGGATCCAGTCGAGGTCGAGCGGGTCGCCGATCGCCTCGAGGATGTCGTGGATCCGCTGGGACTTGACGATCGAGATCCCCCCGGGGCGGATCGCCTCCTCAATCTCCTCAACCGGGGCAGCGCGGACTTCCTCCCAACCTGCGAACCGCTTGCGCAGGCGCAGGAAGGCGACGTCGCGGTTGCGGTCGTTTGTCGACTGCGAAAGCACGGTCAGGATCAGCTCGCCGAGCGGATCGCTGTGAGGCTCAATCACGGGAACCCCGTAGATCTCGCGCAGGCGGGCGCGGATCGCAGCAACGCGGCGCGCGGTAGGCCTTTTCCACTTCCCGCGGGGAACCGTCTTGGCGCTGATAGCCATGGCGCTGACGGTATCGTGCCTTCAGCGATGCCGTTCCCCACCGAGCAGACCGAAACGATCGACGGACAGCCGGTCTTCTGGCGCAGCGCGCCGAGCACCGGACCAGTCCCGCTCTACCTTCACGGCGTCCCCAGCAACAGCGACGACTGGATCCCGTTCTTGGAGCTGACCGGCGGCTTCGCGCCCGACCTTCCCGGCTTTGGCCGCAGCTCCAAGCGCGGCGGCCGCGACTACACGGTTGAGGGCTACGACCACTTCATCGAATGGTTTTGCGAGCACCACGGACTGGACAAGGTGCAGCTCCTCGTCCACGACTGGGGCGCGGTCGGCCTGAGCTGGGCCCAGCGCTTCCCCGCGAAGGTCGAGCGGCTGGTGATCATCAACGCCGTCCCGTTCCTACCGGGTTACCGCTGGCATCGCCTTGCCCGCGCGTGGCGGATGTGGGGAATCGGTGAGCTGGTGATGGGAAGCACCAACCGCATCACCTCGAAGCAGCTCTCGCGGGAAGCGAATGCAACTCCGGGGCCGCTCCCGGACGAGTTCCTTGATTCGGTCAACGAACACTTCGACCTCGGAACCCAACGGGCGATCCTCGAGCTGTACCGCACGAGTCCGGAGAGAAAGCTTGAGCAGCTGGGCGCAAACCTGGGTGCGATCGAGTGTCCCGCCCTGATCATCTGGGGAGACACGGATCCCTACATTCCGGCCCGATTTGCAGACGACTACGCAGCCGCGCTTGGTGGGCCAAGCGAAGTCCTCCACCTGCCCGACGCCGGCCATTGGCCCTGGTTCGACCGCCCAGACGTGATAACTCGGGTCGCCGACTTCTTCAACGAGCCCGGATGATCGCAGTGCAGGGCCCGGCTGCACGCCGGGTTATGCTGACGACATGAGCACGGCGCTCGAACGCGACCGTGTCGC
Source organism: Actinomycetota bacterium (assembly GCA_009699565.1). Taxonomy (GTDB): domain Bacteria; phylum Actinomycetota; class Thermoleophilia; order Solirubrobacterales; family Solirubrobacteraceae; genus F1-60-MAGs163. Next base: position 3,775 of record WLNX01000084.1, read on the forward strand.
AGTGCCAATCTGGACTTTGGCCGCGGCACTCGCAGCTGTCTGGCTGCTTCTCGCACCTCCCACTCCCGACCTCGCTGCGCAGGTCTTCAGAGCCACGCTCTTTCGAAACGACGGCTTCGCGGTCTGGGACTCGTCCTGGTACGGCGGCCACAACCTCCCGGGCTACAGCCTGCTCTACCCGCCGCTCGCGGCGATGATCGGGCCGCGGCTGCTGGGCGCGCTTGCGATCACTGCGTCGACGGTGCTGTTCGAGCGTCTGATGCGGGCCCACTTCCCCTTGCGCGCAGCGCGCTGGGCCACCGTCTGGTTCGCCTTCGCGGCGCTCGGCGACCTAATGATCGGACGGATCACCTTCGCCCTTGGCGTCACCTTCGGGCTGGCCTGCCTGCTGGCACTCGACCGCGGCAAAGGCGTGCTGGCGGTAATTGGAGCAATCGCCTGCGCCGCGGCCAGCCCGGTTGCCGGAGCTTTCGTTGTCCTCGCAGCCTTCTCGGTGATGGTCGCCCAGCGCTCGCGCGCAGCGGCAGCGACAGCCCTCGCAGCGGCCGCAACGGTGCTGGCGATGGCGCTCGGCTTCCCCGAAGGCGGCGTCCAGCCCTACCCGATCACGAGCACCGTGATTCCCGTCGCGGCAACGATCGCAGTGGCGCTGCTGGCAGGACCGACCCGGCGCCCGCTGCAGATCGGAGCTTGGCTTTATGCCCCGGTCTGCATCCTTGCCTCGCTGATTCCTTCCCCCCTCGGCGAGAATGTTGCGCGGCTCGGCGTCCTCTGCGCCGGCCCGCTGCTGATCGCGCTGATTCTCAGCCGCCCCGCGCCAATCAAGCACCTGCGAGTCGTCGTGATGATCGCCGCGGTTGTGGCCTGCTGGCAGCTGCTGGGACCGCTGCGGGAGACGGCAAAGGGCGCAGTAGACCCTTCGACGGCGGCCGTCTACCACCAGCCTGTAATCGATTACTTTGCAGCCCGCGGTGGCAAGCCGTTCCGCGTCGAGGTCCCGTTCACGCGCGCACACTGGGAAGCCGCCTATCTGGCCCCTCACATCACACTCGCGCGCGGCTGGTCAACGCAGCTCGACGTGAAGTACGGCGCGCTCTTCTATAACAAGGACAAACCCTTCAGCAGCGACGAGTATCACCGCTGGCTCAAGCGCAACGCCGTCAGCTACATCGCCGTTCCGGACGCCGCCCCCGACCCGAGCAGTCGCCGCGAACTGGAGGTAATCGCAGAGCAGCCGAGCTGGCTCAAACCGCTCTGGAGCAGCGCCCACTGGAAGGTCTACAAGGTGACCGATTCGAGGCCACTGCTTTCCGGCCCCGGCGAGCTCGTCAGCCTCGGCCGCGACCGCTTCACAATCCAAGCGCACCGCGCAGCGCCTATGGTCGTGCGCGTGCGTTGGACAAGTTTCTTTACCGCCACCGAAGGATCGGCCTGCCTGGCGAAGACTCCCGGCGGCTGGACCGAGGTCACGCCGGTCCGTCCCGGACGGCTGAGCATCGCAGCGCGCTTCGACGTCCAGCGGATGGCTGAACAGAGCTCCTTCTGCACATCGGCGGGCGACCGCTGATGTCGAGCAGGGTGCCCGGCGAGCGCAGGGAGGCGGTCCGCGACGCACTGATCGAATCGCGCCTGACCCCGAACGCGATCTCGCTCACCGGCTTCGCGCTCTGCCTGGTTTCAGCCGGGCTCGTATTCGGCGACCTCTTTGTGCTCGGCGGCATCGCCTACATCGTCGGATCGATCTGCGACACGCTCGACGGGCGCTACTCGAGAATGTCGGGGAAAGGCTCGCCTTTCGGCGCCTTCCTTGACTCAACGCTGGACCGCGTCGAAGAGGGCGTCGTGCTGGCGGCCGTCGCCTTCAGCTTCGCGCAGCAGGGACAGGGAGTGGAGGCCGCAATCTGTGCGATCGCGATCCTCGCGTCGGTGATGGTGAGCTACACGAGAGCGCGCGCCGAAGCTCTCGGTGTCGAATGCAAAGTCGGCATCGGCAGCCGTGCGACGCGCGTCGTAATCCTCTCCGTTGGACTGCTGTTCGCCAACGGTCTCGGGCTCGGCGACTTCTCTCTGCTGGCCCCGGCAGTGATCCTGCTTGCTGCCATTGGAATCGTCACTACGCTTCAGCGCATCTTCCACGTCCGCGGCAAGCTGATTGCCGCCGCAGGCGACGGCAACCGACCAACCGACCTGTAACGGTAAGGTTCGACCGGGGTTACTGCCCCGAGACGACCAAGAAAAGGAACCAAGTGAGCCCCAGCCCAGCACGCACACCATCGAAGAAGCCTGCCGCCAAGAGCCGCGGGCGCTACCAGACCGACAAGGTAAGGGTGGCGATCATCGGCGTCGGCAACTGCGCGAGCGCTTTCGTTCAGGGCGTCGAGCACTACCGCAAGGCCGACCCGAACAAAGAGGTCCCCGGCCTGATGCACACCGATCTAGGCGGCTACCACGTCAGCGACATCGAGTTCACCTGCGCGTTCGACGTCAACCGCACGAAGGTCGGCAAGGATCTTGCCAAGGCGATCTGGGCAGACCCAAACAACACGATGAAGTTTTCGAAGGTTCCAGCGTCACTTGGCGCTCCGGTCTACCGCGGAATGACGCTTGACGGAATTGGCAAGTACACGAAGGAGCGAATCAAGAAGGCTCCGGGCGAGACTGCCGACATCGCGACGATTCTGCGCGAGACGCGCACCGACGTCGTCGTCTCCTACCTGCCGGTCGGCTCGGAAGACGCCACCCGCTGGTACGTCGAGCAGGTGCTTGAGGCCGGCTGCGGATTCGTTAACTGCATCCCCGTCTTCATCGCGAGCTCCGACTACTGGGGCCGCAAGTTCAAGAAGGCTGGACTGCCGATCATCGGCGACGACATCAAGAGCCAGGTCGGAGCGACAATCGTCCACCGCACGCTTGCACGCCTCTTCCACGAGCGCGGCGTGAAGATGCTGCGCACCTCGCAGCTGAACGTCGGCGGCAACATGGACTTCTACAACATGCTCGAGCGCGAGCGCCTCGAGTCGAAGAAGATCTCGAAGACGCAGGCCGTCACGTCGATCATGGGCCACGAGCTGCCCGCCGACGATGTCTACATCGGGCCTTCCGACTACGTGCCGTGGCTGACCGACCGCAAGTGGGCCCACATCCGCCTCGAGGGACAGGCCTTCGGCGACGTGCCGCTGAATGTCGAGATGAAGCTCGAGGTATGGGACTCCCCCAACTCGGCAGGCATCGTGATCGACGCGGTTCGGCTCTGCAAGCTGGCTCTGAACAACGGAATCAGCGGCCAGCTCGACGGACCGAGCTCCTACCTGATGAAGTCGCCAAAGAACCAGCGGCCGGATGATCAGGCGCGGGTTGACACCGAGAGCTTCATCAAGAAGTACAAGCGCAAGTCGGCAGCGAAGCCAAAGGCCAAGGCCAAGGCGAAGCCGAAGCGCGCCGCCAAGCGCTGAGCCGGTGGGCGAGCGGCTCGCGATTGCGCAGGTAACTCCGTTTGCGTGGGAGCTGCCGAGCGAGGTCAACCAGTTTGCCGCGAAGGTCGGCGAGGAGCTCTGCAGGCGCGGCCACCGTGTCGCGATCGTCGCACCGTCAACCTCGGCCGAGAAGGTCCGTGAAGGCCGCCGCCTGATCCGCAGCACAGACGAAGTACTCCTTCGGGACGCGGAGGAGGGCCCTGTGCTGGTGGCGGTCGGCGAGGAACTGGGCGGCAAACCGAACCGGCGGCGCCTGGCGCTGCCGAGCGACACGACGAGAACGCTCGGCGAACTGTTCGACCAGACGCCGTTCGACATCTGCCACCTGCACGAGCCGTTCGCGCCGTCAATCACCAGCGCCGCGCTGCGCAGCTCAAACGCGCTGAATGTCGGAACCTTCCACGCGCCGGCCGAGCGGCTCGTGGCGACC
>WLNX01000085.1 GCA_009699565.1 Actinomycetota bacterium
GTTGCTTGAGGAGATCGAGGAGAAGCTGCGCCTCGCGATGGTCGAAACAGACCCCAACGACGACAAGAACGTGATCATCGAGATTCAGGGGGGCGCCGGCGGTGACGAGGCGGGACTCTGGGCCGGGGACTGCTATCGAATGCTGACCCGCTACGCCGAGCGGCTGGGCTTTGGCGTGGAGCCGCTGGAGACAAGCGAAGGCAAATACACCTTTGCGGTCAAGGGCGCCGGCGCCTATTCCGTCTTCAAGTTCGAAGGCGGCACGCACCGCGTTCAGCGCGTGCCGGAGACCGAGTCGCAGGGCCGCATCCACACCAGCACCTGCACGGTTGCCGTCCTGCCCGAGGCCGAGGAGGTAGACATCAAGATCGACCAGAACGACCTCCAGGTTGACGTCTACCGGTCCTCCGGGCCCGGCGGGCAGTCGGTCAACACAACCGACTCCGCGGTTCGGATCACCCACAAGCCGACCGGCGTCGTCGTCTCGATGCAGGATGAGAAGAGCCAGCTTCAGAATCGCGAGAAGGCGCTGCGAGTGCTCAGGGCACGGCTCTATGAACGGGCGATGGCCGAGCAGAACGCCGAGATCGCCGCCGATCGCCGCTCGCAGGTTGGCAGCGGCGAGCGCTCCGAGAAGATCCGCACCTACAACTTCCCCGACCGGCGCGTCACCGACCACCGCGTCAAGGTCACGGTTCACGACCTTGACGCCGTCCTCGAAGGTCAGCTGGACGAGCTGACCGCGGCTCTGGCGGCCGACGAGAAGAGCCGTCTGCTCGAAGCGCAGGCCACCAAGTCCTGATGCGCGGTGTCACGGTCCGCGACGCGCTCGACGGAGCGCAGACGGCAATCGGCGCCTCGGGCAGCGACACCGCGCGGCTCGACGCCGAGCTGCTGCTGGCACACGCCTTGGGTGTGAATCGTGCGGCGCTCTACAGCGACCCGCAGCGCGAAGTGACCGGTCCCGCGGTCAGGACCTACCAGGACCTTGTCCGACGCCGCTCGGTCACGCACGAGCCGGTTGCCTACCTGCTCGGCAGCAAAGGCTTCAGGTCGATCGACCTGGAAGTTGACGGGCGCGTTCTCGTCCCGAGGCCGGAGACCGAGCTGTTGGTTGAAGTCGCACTCGGCCTCGAACCGGGCAGTCGGGTACTTGACGTCGGGACCGGCAGCGGGGCGGTCGCGCTTGCTCTTAAGCACGAGCGTCCCGATCTCGAAGTGACGGCAAGCGACATCAGCTCCGCGGCGCTTGAGCTGGCGCAGGCAAACGCGAGAAGGCTGCAGCTCGACGTCTCCTTCTTTGAGGCCGACCTGCTGACAGGCCTGGACGGCGACTGGGACGCGATCCTCTCCAACCCGCCATACGTCGCCGAACGTGACAGCGCCTCCCTGCCGGCCGACGTGGTGGCGCATGAGCCGGCGCGGGCTCTCTTCGGCGGGGAAGACGGACTTGACGTAGTCAGGCCTCTGGTCGAAGCGGCGGCGCAGAGCGGAGCGAAGTTGCTCGCGCTTGAGATCGGTGCCGGCCAGTCCGACGAAGTGGCGAAGCTGATTGATGAGGCCGGTTTCGAACGGACTTCACGCCACAGCGATTTGGCGGGTATTGAACGGGTCGTGGTGGGCGAGCGATGAGCGCCCCGCTTACCGCCGCTCAGATCGAGGTCTTCGAACGCTGCCTATCGGTGGGCGGCGTGGCAGTCTTCCCCTCGGACACCGTTTATGGAGTCGCCTGCGATCCCGCCGAGCGCCGCGCCGTAATGCGCCTCTACGCGCTTAAGCGGCGCCCGCTGGAAGTCCCGTCGGCGGTGATGTTCTTCGCGCTGGACTCGGCGCTTGCCTCGCTGCCCGAGATCGGTCCCCGAACTAAGGATGCCCTCTGCGCACTGCTCCCGGGCGCCGTGACGCTGCTGATTGACAACCCCGCCGGCCGCTTCCCGCTGGCCTGCGGCGGCGAGCCGGCAACGCTCGGCCTCCGCGTTCCCGAACTGGGACCGGAGCTGGCAGCGCTCTCCGCGGTTCAATGGCCGGTCCTTCAGAGCAGCGCCAACGGGAGCGGCGAGCCCGCGCCAAGATCGATCGAAGAGCTCGCCGAGGACTTCCAGGCCGAGGTTGATCTGGTGCTGGACGGCGGACCGCTCAGCGGGACCTCGTCAACGATCGTTGACCTGCGCGGATATGAGGCCGATGGAAGCTGGTCGGTGGTCCGCGAAGGGCCTGTTGGCCCGGGGCAGCTCGGCGAGATTCTGGGCTGATTCGACTACGCGGCGCTGTGCCGCTGCGCGCTGCGTTTAGAATCGTCGAACGATGACCCAATTCGCCACCGACTTTCTCAACCGCCCGCTGTCCGAGGTCGATCCTCAGATCGCGGCCGTACTTGCCGACGAGGTTGGTCGCCAGCAGCAGACGCTTGAGATGATCGCCTCCGAGAACTTCGTGCCCGAGGCAATCCTCGAGTGCCAGGGGAGCGTGCTTACAAACAAGTACGCAGAGGGCTACCCGGGCAGGCGCTACTACGGTGGCTGCGAGTTTGTCGACGTTGCCGAGCAGCTAGCGATCGACCGCGCCAAGGAGCTCTTCGGTGCAGATCACGCCAACGTCCAGCCGCACTCGGGCGCCTCGGCCAACGCTGCCGTCTACCACGCTCTGCTGCAGCCGGGCGACACGCTGATGGGGCTTTCACTCGCGCATGGCGGCCATCTCAGCCACGGCATGAAGATCAACATGTCCGGCCGTCTCTACGACATTGCCCCTTACGAGGTCAGCCCCGATGACTTCCTGATCGACATGGACGCCGTCGCAGAGGTGGCCCGCGAGCGCAAGCCAAAGATGATCGTTGCCGGCTGGTCCGCCTATCCGCGCTACCTCGACTTCGAGCGGTTCCGCGAGATTGCCGACGAGGTCGGCGCACTGCTGCTGGTCGACATGGCCCACTTCGCGGGACTGGTAGCGGGCGGCGTTCACCCGAGCCCGGTTCCCTATGCCGACGTCGTCACGACCACGGTCCACAAGACTCTTGGCGGTTCTCGAGGCGGGATGATCCTCTGCCGCGAGGAGCACGCCAAGGCGATCGATTCCGGCGTCTTTCCTGGTCAGCAGGGAGGCCCGCTGATGCACATAATCGCCGGCAAGGCGGTGGCACTTGGGATCGCCCAGACGGAGGAATTCCGCGAGCGTCAGCGCCGCACCGTTGAGGGTGCCCGCGCCGTCGCAGCCGGGATCCTCGAGTCCGCCGCGGCGCAGGCCGGAGCCTCCGTGCTGACCGGAGGAACCGACGTCCACCTCGTCCTGGTCGACCTCCGCGACTCCGAGTTTGACGGCCAACAGGCCGAGGACCGCCTTCACGGGATCGGCATTACCGTCAACCGCAATGCAGTTCCGTTTGATCCGCGGCCGCCGATGGTCACCAGCGGACTGAGGATCGGCGCAAGCGCCCTGGCGACGCGCGGATTGCAGGTTGAGGATTTCGCGGAGATCGGCGACATCATTGGAGTCGCGCTCACACCGGAGTTTGAATCCAGGCGCGACGAGCTCGCCGGGCGCGTGACGACGCTCGCGGAGCGCTACCCGCTTTACGAGCACCTCTCCGCCGCCAGCTGAGCGGCGCGCCGACCGGCGCTTTAGGGTGGAACAGGAATGACCGAGAGCGACGCGATCCTTGCCTTCGCTTTGGCCTTCGTCGTCGCTGTCGCGCTAACCCCGCTGACGGCCCGCCTCGGGCTCAAAGTCGGCGCAGTAGACCAGCCGCGGGAGCGTGGTCTTTCGGAGAACCCGACGCCGCTGCTGGGAGGGCTGGCGATACTCGCTGCGGTGCTCGTTGCGAGCCTTGTGTTCCTTGACGGCAGCGGAGCCGACTCCGAAAAGGTCCGCGGCATCCTGGCTGGAGGCATCGTCGTGACAATCGTCGGCGCGCTCGACGACCGCTTTGACCTGCCGGCGCTGGTCAAGTTCATCGGGCAGATCGTCGCCGCAACGATCCCGGTTCTGGCTGGCGTCGAGGTGACCAACATCACGCTCCCGTTTGTCGGCGCGGTCGATCTTGGCGCAGCGGGCGCCCCGCTGACGGTGATCGGGATTGCGTTCGTGATCAACGTCGTCAACTTCTCTGACGGCATCGACGGGCTGGCAGCGGGCGTCTGCGCGATCAGCGCAATCGCCTTCTCAATCCTCGCTTTTGACCTGGGCCGCGGCTCCGCCGCGGTGCTTGCCGCGATTGTGGCCGGCGCCGCGGCAGGCTTCCTTGTCTTCAACTTTCATCCGGCAAAGGTCTTCATGGGCGACGCCGGTTCCAATCTGCTCGGGCTCTTGCTCGGCTGCGTCGCCGTCGAGGGCGCCGTCAAGACACAGGTCGTGCTGGCGCTCGTCTTCCCGCTGCTGGTTTTGGCAGTGCCGTTTCTGGACACGACCTTTGTGGTGCTCAAGCGCCTCAAGTACGGCCGCCCGGTCTATGAGGCCGACCAAAGCCACTTCCACCACCGGATGAACAGGATTGGATTCAGCCAGCGCAAGACGGTCCTCTACCTCTACGCATGGACCCTTCTGGTAGCGGCATTTGCCGTCTCGCTGCGCTTCATTCCATACTCCGATGGTGCGGGGAACCTAAACCTCGGCTGGAGCCTCGTTGTGGCCGCCGCCGCGCTGATCGTCCTGCTGGCCAGCATCTATCTCGTATACGTCCTCGAGATCCTCAAGTTCCGTCGGCTTCGCGAGCGCCGCCTGCGGCGGAGCGACCCCGCGCTGACAGAGGACCAGCTCGCCCGCGACATCGTGACGAAGGTGGAGACCGGCCAGTTTGACGTCGTCAGCGCCGAGGATCTCGAGGCAGCTCAGCGCGAGCCGTAGATCGCCCGGACCCAGATCTCAACGAGCGTCTCGATCATCTCCTCGTCGACTGCGATCGACTGTTGGAGGATCTGCTGGTTGAGGGTTCGCTCGGTCATCCAGCACAGTGCCGTTGCGGTCGCCGCGGCGCTGGCGCAGGTCGCCGATCCTGCCGCCCGCTCGGCCTCGATGCGCTGCTCGGTCGCTTCGACGAACTGCCCAATCAGGTCCTGCCAATGCTGCGCGACGTCTTCGTCGTAGGCGGCGACCTCGCCGAGCGCCTTCAGCAGCACGGCGTGCTCGGTGAAGAGGCTTGCGATGTTGCGCATCGCGCGCTCCATCAGCTCGGCCGGTTCGCCTTCGCCGGCCCACCAGAGGCTCGCCTGTTCAAGCAGCAGCCTGTTTACATCGGCGGTCAGGGCCATCAGCAGTTCGCGCTTGTCGCCGAAGTAGAAGTAAAAGGCGGTGCGCGTGATGCCGGCTTGCTTGGCGATCTTCTCGACCCCTAGGTCGGCAAATGAGGCGCCATCGCCGAGCAGGGTCTCGGTCGCATCCAGCAGCGCCGCCTCGATGGCAGCACGCTTCGCGGTGGGGACGGCTGCCGACTTTGGCGAGGTTGCCATCTGCACGAGGCTACCAGCGCGTCGGCCGGGAATATTTGCGTTTGCGGGCATTTCGGCCGTCGACGGTCGGCCCGTCCTAGTTGGGGCGTACCGTGTTGCAAATGCGCGACGACCGTGGTCCAGAGATGTGGCGCGAGAGTCGCGGCGCAGCCGAGGCGGTTTCGCTTCTGACGAGCTCGCTTTGGCGCGGGGGCGGAGTGCCCCACGGCAATGGCCAGCCGGTGATGCTGATTCCGGGTTTCCTCGCGGGCGACCGTTCACTCGCTCTCCTCGGTCAATGGTTGAGGCGGATCGGCTATCGCACCCACGGCTCGGGGATCAGCTCCAACATCGGATGCTCGGAGGACACGGTTGCCGGGCTTGAGCAGCGCGTCATCGATCTCAGCGAGCGCTACCAGCAGCCGGTCGCGATCGTCGGCCAGAGCCGCGGCGGAAGCTGCGCCCGCGTCCTCGCTGTGCGCCATCCCCGGCGGGTCAACCGGGTCATCGGGCTTGGCTCGCCGCTGGTGGCCAGGATGGAGGACTTCCACGGGCTGCTGCGGATCCAGATTCGTGCTCTCCAGAACGCGCAGCGGCTCGGCGCTCCCGGGCTTCTGGGCGAGGCCTGCGAGCGAAGCTGGCAGGCCTACAGCTTTGGCCTCGACCCAATTGGTTGCTGTACCCAGTTCTGGACCGACATGGACGCCGACATGCCGAAGTCGACGCTGTTCGCTTCGCTCTACTCGCGCACCGACGGAGTGCTCAACTGGCGCACGTGCCTCGACCCCGAGGCTCAGCAGATCGAAGTCAACAGCTCTCATTGCGGCATGGCCGTGAACCGCGAGGTCTATCAGCAGGTTGGAAATCTTCTCGCGGCCGATCTTCCGGGCCGCGCTGAAAGGCCGCTGCGCGCGGTCGCCGCCTGAACCCCTCAAAGTGCAGTTTGTTGCAGCCGATACGAAGTGTCACGGGGAAGCGTCGGCGCAGCGCGATGCGATACGCTCGCGCTGCCTGAGGCGAGTCCCGCTGTCGGCAAATTCCTCGCCAAAATGTCACTGACCTCAACGATCAAACCGGCCCTCGCAATTAGCAACCAACCTTCCAAGCCGACGATGCGCGCAGCCAACGCCGGTGGGCTGCTGATTGCCGTCGTGATCGTCTGCGCTGCGATTGGCTACGGACTCGGTTCGCTGGTCGGTCTTCCGATCGCGATCGGGCTTGCCGGTCTCGTGATCGGGCCGATCGCCGGAATCGCCGTCGTCCGCTCCCGCTACAAGGATCTCTAAGCGAATGAATTTCCTGCGCTACGGCGATCTCATCCTTCTGGCGGTGGCGCTCCCGGTCTTCGTGATCGCAGGCTGGCCGATGCTCGGCTACGCCGGCGGCGCTTTTGCCTGGATTGCGCAGCGGGGAATTCAGGCTTGGACAAACAACAAGGCTGTTGCGTCCGACAACCCAGCTCGCGTCGCCGGGATCGTCACCGGTTCGATGATCGGTCGCGGCTGGCTCGTTGCGCTGACGATTTTTGGCGTCGGAATGATTGAGAACGACGCCGGGCTCGCCGCGGCGGTCCTCTTCATCGTCGTATTCACCGCCTACTTCACGCTCTCGATGGCTACTCGGCCGTTCGACCAAGCCGACGCCGGGCGGACGTCATGATCCGCTCCCGCCTCTTCGCACTCGCCGCAACCGTGGCCGCCGTCCTCGCCTCACCCAGCGCTGCACTCGCTCTCAACATCAATGAGAGCTACCAGCCACAGAACGAGTTCGAGCTGCTGCCGTGGGTCAACATCGAGATCTTTGGGATCGACATGTCGATCAACAAGGCCGTCTTCTACGTCGTCATGGCCTCCGTGCTCTCGTGCGTGACAATGATCTACGTAGGCCGCAAGATGCAGATGAAGCCGGGTCGTCTGCAGGCGACGGTCGAGGCTTACTACGGGCTGATCGAACAGATCACTCGCGGCAACCTCAGCGGTGCAATGGTGCGGCGCTGGTTCCCGTTCCTCGCCGCGATCTTCCTCTTCATCTGGTACTCGAACATGCTCGGCTATCTGCCACTGCCGACGAACACGGAGCACATGGTCACGATCTTCGGGATCGAAGTGCCGTCGCTGGCGCTCTACGCAGCGACAGCAAACATCTCGGTTCCGCTGGTGCTTACGCTGATGGTTGTCATCAGTTACCACTTCGA
>WLNX01000086.1 GCA_009699565.1 Actinomycetota bacterium
ATTGGCACCGCGTCCGAGGGCGGCTCCCACCTCAACGGCCCAATGATCTCGGTGGCCGGTTCGGGAGGGCGCGGGTATTCAAGCATCGGGAAGCTGGCCACCATCGTCAGCGCCCGGGAGAGGCCGCTGTGGAGGTGGGCAACCGGCGCCAGGCCAAGCCTGCGACGCGTCTCGTTTAGCTCGCGGCGGCCGCTCTCTAGTCCCTTGTCGGTCGTCGGTCTCAGCGACTGCCAGAGGCCCCGTCCAAGCCGCGTACGGGCCGGCAGCGCCCCAACCGAGTAGGGAGGCGCGCCGGGCGCGGTCCTCGGATCAACGTGCGGCACGAGCGTCGCGACCTTGACTCCAGCGCGCTCGGCGGCAAGGGCGGGGGCCAGCGTGAGGATGTCGTGTACGACGATGTCCGGCGCAAGCTCGTCTACGAGGGGCTGCGTCTCGTCGGTGGCCAGCAGAACCGCCTGATAGGGCTTCAGTGGCCGTTCACGGGTGGGGAAGACGGGGTACTCGGGTGCCGGCGCGAAGCCAATCCCCTCAGCGCGCACGAGCGACTCCCAGGCCTGCGCGGTCTGCAGTGTCACTTCGTGGCCACGTTCGCGCAGCGCGCGGCCAAGCGCGATCATCGGGAAGGCGTGGCCCGGGTCGCCAAAGGCGCCGAGCAGCAGCTTCATCCGGTTCAGTCTGCGGCCAGCTCGGCGATAAGCCGAAGCTGGGTGATTCGCTCTTCGCGCGTGAACGCGACAGGACTGACGCCGAGCGTGCCGACCCCGGCATCCCGGTAGGCAGCAATCCGCTCCTTGACGTGATCGGCCGGTCCGCAGATCGACACCATGTCGATCAGCTCGTCTGGGAGCGCCGCCATTGCCTCGTCCTTCTTCCCGTCGAGGTAGAGGTCCTGAACTTCCTGAGCGGCGTCCTCGAAGCCGTAACGGCGCACGAGCTGGTTATAGAAGTTCTGCTCGCGCGAGCCCATCCCACCAACGTAGAGTCCGATGAAGGGACGCATCAGGTTGCGGGCGTCCTCCATGTTGTCGCTGACGTAGACCTGAACGGTCGGTGCAATGTCAATGTCGGCAAGCGTCTTGCCGTTGCCTGCGCGGTCGATCCCAATCTGCAGCTCGTCGCGCATCACCGATACGTGCTCGGGGGAGAAGAGCGTCGGAATAACGCCGTCGGCAATCTCTCCGGTGAGCTGGGTGTTCTTCGGGCCGATTGCGGCGATGTAGATCGGAACGGTCTCTTGGACGGTGCCGATGGTCAGCTTCAGCGCTTTGCCGGGTCCGTCCGGAAGTGGGAGCTCAAGCGTGTCGCTCTTGTAAACGACTCGTTCGCGAGCCAGCGCCATCCGCAGGACTGCCACGTAGTCGCGTGTGCGGGCAAGCTGCTTGGCAAAGCGGACGCCGTGCCAGCCTTCACTTACCTGCGGGCCGGACGAGCCAATTCCCAGAATCATGCGTCCGTTGGAGAGCTGATCGATGGTGGCTGCCGTCATCGCCGTCATTGCCGCCGAGCGGCCGGGCATCTGGAAGATTCCCGATCCAAGCCGGATCGTCGTCGTTTGACCTGCGAGCCAGCCGAGCACGGTTGCCGTATCGGAGCCGTAGGCCTCAGCGGCCCAGACGGAGTCGTAGCCGAGCCGTTCGGCCTCCTGGACAATCTCCAACTGATCCTCGCTGGTGAGACCGAGGCCCCAGTAACCGATGTGCACTCCGAGTTTCATCTGTCTCTCCTGTTAGTTGATGCCGGGGATCGAAATGCCCCCTGGCTGTTCAAAGCGAATCTCGGGGACCATGCAGGCCGGGCTGACCGACAGCAGGAAGCGAACGGCGCTGGCGATGTCCTCTGGACGCATCATCGTGTCCTTCGCGACGTACTCGGCAAACGGGTCGGTCATCGGAGTGTCGACGAAACCGGGGCAGAGAGCGGTGTTGCGGATCCCGGCAGGGCCGATCTCCTTGTTCATTGCCTCCGTAAAGCCGACGACGCCGCTCTTGGTTGCTGAGTAGATCCCCAACAGGGCTTCACCCCGGATTCCCGAGATGGATGCCGTGTTCACGACGAGCGTCCCCTTGTGCTCCTCGGCCGACTTGCGCAGCATCGGCATCGCCTCGCGGTAGAAGAGGAAGATTGCACGGAGGTTGAGGTTGAGCTGTAGGTCGATCTTCTTTGTCGTGAAGTTGTCGGCCAGCTCGCCAAAGCCCACGCCAGCGTTGTTGACGAGGATGTCGAGACGACCAAAGCGTTCCTCGTGGCTCGCCACGACACCCTTGATCGCGTCCTCGTCGCCGAGGTCTGCCGCGATTGAGAGAACGTCGAATCCTTGGTCGGTCAAAGTCTTGGCAGCGGCTTCGAGCTTCTCGGGGCGGCGCGCGGCGACCGTAAGCGAGTAACCCTCCTCGCCGAGCATCTGCGCGATTGCAAGTCCGATCCCGCTCGACGCTCCGGTGATGATTGCTGCTCTCTTCGTCATCTTTGGTTCCTCTGTTGTTTTCAGGTGGCCGGGTTCTATTCGATCACATTGGGGAGCCTTTGCGGGTACCGGCTCCGATCCGCCGCCGTCTTCATAGACTTAACAGCGTGATTCGCCTGCTGACCCTCTCCCTGCTTGCCGCGACGGCGCTGGCCGCAACAGGCTGCGGCAGCAGTTCGTCGACGCAGGGTCAGGGTGGCACGGTCGAGGGACTTGCACAGGCGGGGGCGGTCGCGAGCGAGTTCCCCAAGGCTTCGTCAACCTCCTTGGACGAGCTCAAGCAGAAGAACCAAGATTCGCTGATACTCGCGCCGAGCGTTTCGGTTCTTGAGCCGGGTACGAACCGGTACGGCTTTGCCCTGTTCGACTCGGCGCAGAAGCAGATCGCCGGGGCGCCGGCTGCCGTCTATTTCGCCAACAAGAACGGTTCGAAGCTGCGCGGCCCTTATCCGGCGCGCAGCGAGTCGCTTGCCGTCTCACCGCAGTACTCAAGCAAGACAAGCTCTCAGGATTCGGGAGCGGCGAAGAGCGTCTACGTGGCGAATGTCCCATTTCCGAAGTCCGGCAACTACCAAGTTCTTGCGCTGGTGAAGCTCGACGGCCGGGTCGTGCTGGCCTCTCCGTTCGAGGCGCAGGTCGGCGTTGAGGGAGGGCCTCCGAAGGTCGGCGAGGTGGCTCCCAAGGTCCACACTCCAACACTGGCTTCGGTTGCTGGAGACGCCGCCCGCATCTCGACCCGCTCCCCGGCAGCCACCGGTCTGCTGACCGATGACCTGTTCGACGTATATGGAAAGAAGCCGGTGGCGCTCCTGTTCGCAACGCCGGCGCTCTGCCAGAGCCGCGTTTGCGGTCCTGTGGTCGACGTTCTCGAAGAGGCGCGCGCCACCGACAAGAGCGGCAAGACGGCCTACATCACGAACGAGATCTACAAGGAGAACCGGGCAGACCGCGGCCTGCGCGAGCAGCCCGCGGCCTATCGGCTCCCGACGGAGCCGTGGCTCTTCGTCCTGGACGCCAACGGCAAGGTCGTCGAACGCATCGAAGGAGCGTTTTCGCTCTCCGAGGTCCGACGAGCCGTTGCCAAGGCCGGCGGCGCCTGACTCTCCTAGCTCAGGTGCATGCCCGAGATCGCACGGCTGATGACCAGCCGCTGGATCTCTGAAGTGCC
Source organism: Actinomycetota bacterium (assembly GCA_009699565.1). Lineage (GTDB taxonomy): Bacteria > Actinomycetota > Thermoleophilia > Solirubrobacterales > Solirubrobacteraceae > F1-60-MAGs163. The sequence continues at coordinate 3,633 of WLNX01000086.1, forward strand.
CTCGAAGATCGTGTAGATCTTCGCGTCACGGTGCCAGCGCTCAACCGGGTACTCGCGGGCGTAACCGTTGCCGCCGAGGATCTGAATCGCGCGCTCGGTCGTCCATACCGCGACCTCGCCTGCCTTCAGCTTGCTCATCGAGCCCTCTGCGTTGTTGAAATCCTGTCCGGTGCGGCCCATCCATGAAGCGCGCCAGACCAGCAGGCGGGCGCAGTCGATCTCCATCTTCATGTCAGCGAGCATGAACGCAATCGACTGATTCTCGATGATCTTGCGTCCGAACTGCTCGCGCTCCTTGGCGTACTCAAGCGCGTACTCGTAGGCGGCACGTGCGATTCCAACGGCCTGTGCTCCAACCGTCGGACGGCTTGCTTCGAAGGTTGCCATCGCAGCCTGCGAGCGGGCCTTGGTGCCTTCGCGGGCGCGGGCAAGGCGCTCATCGAGCTTCTCCTTGCCGCCAAGCACGTTCTCGGCCGGGATGCGTACGTCGTCGAGCAGGACCTCTGCAGTGTGGGAAGCGCGGATGCCGTGCTTCTTGACCTTGACGCCCTGGCTGATGCCCTTGGTTTCGAAAGGAATCAGGAAGGCTGCCTGCCCGCGCGAGCGCAGCTCCGGGTCAACCGAAGCGACGACGACGTGGACGTCGGCGATGCCTCCGTTTGTGGCCCATGCTTTCTGGCCGTTGATGACCCACTCGTTCGTCTTCTCGTCGAACTTCGCGCGCGTGCGCAGCGCTGACACGTCGGAGCCGGCGTCCGGTTCCGAAACGCAGAATGACGCGACCTTGGGGTCGTCGACGGTTCCGAAGCAGCGCGGGATCCATTCGCCGATCTGCTCGCCGGTCCCTTGGCCGAAGATGGACGCGACGGCCAGCGTGGTCCCGAAGATCGCCATTCCGATTCCGGCGTCGCCCCAGAAGAGCTCCTCGTTGACGATTGGAAGCAGCAGCCCGGTCGGGTCGCCGAAGAACTGCGCAGTGCCTTCGAACCCGTAGAGGCCGATCTTCGCGGCCTCCTGAATGATCGGCCACGGCGTCTCTTCACGTTCGTCCCACTCTTCACCGGCGGGGCGAATTACGTCGGCAGCGAAGCCGTGCGCCCAGTCGCGAATTTCTTTCTGCTCATCGGAGAGTGCGAGATTGAAAGGGGTGACGGCGTCAGCGGCCGCTTCTGATTCGGGTGCCTGCTCAGTTGTAGTCATGCCGGGATTGTAACTGACCGCTCAGTCAGTAGACCCGCTCGTCAGTCAACTTGGCGCGTTCAGTCTTCGGGCCGCGTAGCCCAGTGGTAATCGGTGTGCTCGGCCATCTCGCTGATCGCGAAGGTCATGAACCCGAGCTGCTGGGCCCGCTCGAGTTCGCAGAGCACGTCCCAGACTGCGCCAGTCCCCTCGCGATCGCTCAGGCCACAAAGCGCGTCCAGTGCCGTCGCTGCGCGGCTCAGTGAGCGGCTGCGTTCCAGTTCGGTGGAATCTGACCTCAGGTCCTGCAAGGCAGCGCTCCGGATCAGTGCCTCGATCGCGGGGCCATCCATCTCTATGCGCTTCAGCTGCTGCTCAGAATCCGGATCGCTCACGCGTCCAGAGTAACTCGTTGCGTATCTGAGAAGGAAGAAGACAGCAGTGTGTCGAAACAACCCCCCGCCTATGAAGCCATCTGGAAGCACATCTACGACAACACGACGCGAAGGCAGCGGCCATCAGGCCCTGTCCAGCTACATCGAAGCACGCTTCGATGAGTTCTCGCGCTCTCAAAAGGACGTTGCGCAGTACATCGTCGATCATCTCGACGAAGTTGCGTTCCAGACCGCCGAGGAGCTCGCGCGCCGCGCGAACACCTCGAGCTCAACAGTCGTACGCTTCTCTCAAGCGCTCGGGTTCGAGGGCTTTCCGGAACTTCAGGTCGCCGCCCGCGAGGAGTACCGACGGCGCGTTGCCAGCGGTCAAGAGGGTGGAGGTTCCGGTTCCGAGCCGCTCTTTGCCCTCGACCAGAACGAGTTCGAGACGGCTCTCGTCGCCGATCACCTGAATGTTGAAGAGACTGCACGCAAGGTCTCGCGACGCGACGTTGAGGCAGCTATCGAGTCGATCGCTGCATCCTCGCGCGTACTCGTCGTGGGTACGGACCAGATGGCCTTCTTCGCGAGCTACCTGCGCCACTTGCTGATGCTGCTGGACATCGAAGCCGAAACGGTCGCCAGTCCGTCTCAGGAAGCGCTGGGACGACTTAACCGGATCGACGAAGACTCCCTCGTCATCGGCCTTGCTGCTGGCCGTCCGCACCCGCTCGTCCTGCGCGCGATGAAGCTGTCCCGCCACCGCGGAGGGAGCACGCTGGCAATCACCGACGCGACGCTCTCCGAAGTCGCCAAGCTGGCGCAGATCCAGCTCTACTACTCGTCAAACTCGCCTGCCTACGTTCGTTCTCACGTCGCTCTGCTGAGCGTGATCCAGGCGCTCGCTTACGGGGTCTACAGCCGCGACACCGAGCGCTACGCGGACCGCATCAAAGCCTTCCGGCTGAAGTAGCGCACGAAAGATTCGTGCCGTGAGATCTCTGAGCGCGTCAGCGTCGTAGACTCCTGCACATGCGCGACGAAGCCACATTCACAGTCAAGGCCGGCTTGGCAGAGATGCTCAAGGGCGGCGTGATCATGGACGTCATCGATCAGGAGCAGGCGAGGATCGCCGAGGCGGCCGGAGCATGCGCAGTGATGGCGCTCGAGCGGGTTCCGTCCGACATTCGCCGCGACGGCGGAGTGGCTCGCATGTCAGATCCGGAGATGATCCAGTCGATCCAGGAAGCGGTGACGATTCCCGTGATGGCCAAGGCCCGCATCGGGCACTTTGCCGAGGCTCAAGTGTTGGAAGCGCTCGAAGTCGACTACATCGACGAGTCCGAGGTCCTGACCCCCGCCGACGAGGCGCACCACATCGACAAATGGGCCTTCAAGGTTCCGTTCGTCTGCGGCGCAACAAACCTCGGCGAGGCATTGCGCCGCGTGGGAGAAGGGGCGGCAATGATCCGCTCAAAGGGCGAGGCCGGGACCGGCGACATCGTTGAAGCCGTCCGCCACCTGCGCACCATCAATGGCGAGATCAAGCGCCTCACGGGAATGAGCGAGATGGAGCTGGCAACCGCCGCCAAAGAGAACGGCGCGCCACTCGAGCTCGTCCGCCAAGTCGCTGCCTCTGGCAGGCTCCCCGTCGTCATGTTCTGCGCCGGTGGAATCGCAACGCCTGCCGACGCGTCGCTCGTGATGCAGCTCGGTGCCGAGGGGGTCTTCGTTGGGTCGGGGATCTTCAAGAGCGAGGATCCGGAAGGTCGCGGGGCGGCGATCGTTGAGGCAACTACACACTTCCGTGACGCCGATCGAGTCCTCAAGGCCTCGGAAGGGCTCGGCGCCGCGATGGATTCGCTAGAGGTCCGCAAGCTGGACGAGGCGGACATCCTCAGCAACCGCGGCTGGTGAGCGGAGCGCCGGCGCCCGGCACGGGCGGCGCACAAATGCGAATCGGCATCCTCGCGTTGCAAGGCGACTTCGAGGCGCACGGGAACGTTCTGCGGAGGCTTGGCGTTGAAGTAGTCGAGATCCGCGTCCCCAGCGACCTCGACTCATGTGACGGACTGATCATTCCCGGCGGCGAATCGACGACGATGACGCTGGGTATTGACCGCGAACAGATGGCAGAGCCGCTGCGCGCCTTTGGCAGACAGGGTCGACCCATCTTCGGCACTTGCGCAGGACTGATCATGCTCGATCGCGCCCATCTGGGAATCATGGACATCGTCGCCGAGAGGAACGCATTCGGCCGTCAGGTCCGCAGCTTTGAGTCTGATCTCGATCTCGGGCTGGATGGCGGGCCGGTCCACGCGCTGTTCATTCGGGCGCCCTGGATCAGTGAACGGGGCCCTGGGGTAGAGCTGCTTGCGGAGGTAGACGGCCACGCTGTAGCG
>WLNX01000087.1 GCA_009699565.1 Actinomycetota bacterium
AGGGACGCTTAGGCAGCTCGACCCGCGGTTGGCGGCGGAGCGCCCTCTCTCGCTTTGGGCATACGGCGTCGGCGCCAGCGACGGCCTGAGCTTCGAATCCCAGTCGGAGACGCTCGACTGGCTGCGCAGCCGCGGCTTCCCGGTCAACAGCGACATCCAGCGGATCGACAGCGAAGAGGGGGCAATCGATCGCTGCCTCGAGTGGCAGCAACGTCGTGGCACTCTGGCCTTCGAGATCGACGGCGTAGTGATCAAGGTCGATGATGCTGAGCAGCAACGACGGCTGGGGGTTGTCGGGCGCGACCCGCGCTGGGCGGTTGCCTGGAAGTTCCCGCCGACGACGAAGGTGACGACGCTGAAGGCGGTCGAGTGGAGCGTCGGCAAGTTCGGCGATCTGCACCCGTTTGCCGTCCTCGAGCCGGTGGAAGTGGGCGGTGTGGTGGTTCAGCACGCGACGCTCCACAACGAAGAGGATCTGATTCGCAAGGACGTGCGCCCGGACGACGAAGTGATCATTCTGCGCGCCGGCGACGTGATCCCGCAGGTCGTCTCTCCCGCGCCCCACGCAGCGGAACGGAAGGGCCGCAGCGCGCCCCTTGCCGCGCCCAAGAGCTGTCCGGTCTGCGCAACCGGCACGGTGAAGCCGGAGAACTCGGTCTTCACAAAATGCCCAAATCGAAACTGCGCCGGCCGGCGCGAGGCGCTGCTCACACACTTTGTCTCGCGCGGGGCGATGGACGTCGACGGGCTCGGCGAGAAGCTCGTCGTCGCACTGGTCGAGGACGGATTGATCGAGAACGCCGCCGACCTCTATCAGTTGACCGCCGAGCAGCTGTCGGCGAGGGAGGGCATGGGCGAGCTGTCGGCGCAGGCGATTGTCGCCTCGCTTGAGAAGTCAAAGGAGCGCCCCTTCGCAAGTGTCCTCTTCGCGCTTGGGATAGAGGGGGTCGGTGAAGTGACCGGCCGCAGCCTCGCGCAGCGGCTGCGCACGATCGACGCGCTGCTCGCCGCCGATGTCGAGGAGATCTCGCAGACGCCAGGGATCGGCCCCATCGTCGGCGGCCAGATCGTCGAGCACCTCGCAGATCCACAGATGCGGGAACTGATCGAGCGGCTGCGGGCAGCCGGCCTGCAGTTCGAGCAGGAAGGTCCGCCTCCCGGTGAAGGGCCGCTGGCCGACAAGGGCTTTGTCCTGACTGGCACGCTGCCGACGCTCACGCGCGAGCAGGCCGCAGAGAGGATCCTCGCCGCAGGAGGTCGCGTCACAAGCTCGGTTTCAAAGAAGACCGACTACGTCGTTGCCGGCGAAGCTGCCGGATCAAAGCTTGCCAAGGCCGAGCGCCTTGGCGTCGCCGTCCTCAGCGAAGCGGAGCTGCTGGCGCTGCTGGACGGTTCTTAGTCGCTGAGCCGGGCGATCGCCTTCAGGACGCTGTCCTGAAGGCCCCTGGCACGGTCGGTCGAGACGCTGTTCATAAGCATTGAGAAGGCAATCACGTGACCGTTGGCGGCGCGGCAGATCCCGGAGAGGCCGCTGACATCGCTCAGAGTCCCCGTCTTGCCCCGGCAAACACCCTCCGCCGCGGTCCCATTCATCCGGCCGGCGAGCGTGCCGGTTCGTCCGGCGACCGCAAGCGAGTTCTCGAAGTTCGCGCGCTGAGTGCTCTGGTGCATCTCCGACAGCAGCGCCACCACCTCGCGCGGGGTTGTCCGGTTGCCGCGTGACAGCCCTGAACCGTCAACTACTCTCGCGCGGATTCCGACTCGCCGCAGGAACGAGCTCACTACGGCAGCTCCCCGACTGGTCGTTCCGCCGCTTCCATAGCGTGCGCCGAGGTTCTTCAGCAGAGTCTCGGCAATGAAGTTGTCGGAGGGAACGTTCGTCGCCTTGGCAAGGGCTGCGATCGTCGGCGATCGGACGTAGGCGATGCGGGTTGAGGCGGTCGGGGCCTTTCCTGCACGGGTGGCATCGGCGCTGCGGATACCGCGGCTTCGAAGCTCCTTGGCAAGCGCGATAGCTGCGGCTCTGCCGGGCCGGGCCGAGTCGCCGCTGCCGCGGTTCACGGTGAGCGCCCCCAGAGAGCCGCCAAGGTAATAGTCGACTCCCCAACCGCTGCTGGGCCCGCCGCGGCGGGTGTCAAAGCGGGATTCGTCGCCGACAATCGCCCCGGAGATGCGTTTGAGGCCAGCTTGCGAAGCGGCCGAAGCAAGCGCGTCAATGTCGCCGCTGCCCAGAGTGGGGTCGCCGCCGCCGCGAAGGATCAAGTTTCCGTTGAGAACACCACTGTCGTATAGCGTGCCAGCGAACCGCAGCTCGGTCGTGAGCCGGGCTGACGGGCCGAAGCGCCGCAGCGCAGTCGCGGTCGTGTAGAGCTTCTCCACCGACGCCGGCACCCGCGTTAGGTCGGCTCTTGCCGCGTAAAGGGTCTTGGAGGAAGTCAGGTCCCGCACCATCGCGCCGCTGTGTGCCCCGGCGTGCAGCAGCGATGCGGCGATCTTGCGCTGCATCGTCTTCTCGGAGATCGCAAGCGCAGGGCTTGCCGGAGCTGCGACGGCAAGGCCGGCAAGTGCCGCGCAGATAAGCGCGGTGCGCTTGGTCCACGTCACAGCAGAAACGGTAGCGATCGAGCCCCTGCGCGGTGCAGGTTGCGCTGCGTGCGTCGCAGCGCGTCTGCGCAGCATCTGGCTCTAGAATGTAAGTAGATGGCCGACGTGGTGAAGCTCTCGAGTGTCAAGCGCAAGTCGAACGGCGCTGGAGGGAAGAAACGGCCCGAGAAGACTGCTCTTGTGCTCGGCGGCGGCGGAATGACTGGCGGCGTCTATGAGATCGGCGCACTGCGGGCGCTCGACCTTCTGGCCGTCAACCGCAACGTCAACGAGTTCGACATCTACGTCGGCACCAGCGCGGGGGCCTTCGTCGCAGCCCTGACGGCCAACGGTGTGACCCCCGAGGAACTGATGCGAGTCGTGAGCGGTGAGGAGTCGGGTCCGTTCAAGGACTTGAGCCTCGGTTCGATGCTGCGGCCCAACCTGCTCGAGTACGCACGCACCGGGGCGCTCCTCCCGCTCCGCATCGCCCGCTTGGCCCGCGACCTCGCTCCGCGCTGGCGGAGCGTCTCCGGCATGGATCTGCTGCTCGCCCTCGGCGAGGACCTCCCGGCCGGTCTTTACAGCGGCAAGGGGCTCGAGAAGTACCTCCAGGAAGTGCTCAGCGACCCCGAGCGCACCGATGACATCCGCGCGCTGGGCTGCGAGCTCTACCTGACGGCCACCGACCTCGATTCGTGCGAGCGGGTCGTCTTCGGATCCGAAGGCTGGGACGACATTCCGATCTCGGCCGCCGTGCGCGCGTCGACCGCCCTGCCGATGGTCTTCAAGCCGGTCAAGATCCGCGACCGCGAACTCGTCGACGGCGGCATCATCTCAACAACCAATGTTGACATCGCAGTCGCCGCCGGCGCCACGATGATCGTTGTTGTAAACCCGGTCGTCCCGCTGATCGTTGATCCCGACGAGATTCCCGAGCATCACATTGGCGAGCGTCCGAGCCACGTGAGCGAGATGGGAATCGCCCAGATCGGGTACCAGACCTTCAAACTTCTGGCCTATCAGCGGCTCCACGAGATGGTCGCCCAGTGGGAGCAGAAGTACCCGGATGTTGACATCGTGCTGATCGAGCCCGACGCCGATGACATGCTGATGTTCCAGACCTCAATCATGGACTACAGCAAGCGGATTGAGATCGCCCGCCACGGCTTCCAGTCGGTCACGCTCAAGCTCGCCGAGCACTACGACACCTACAAGGAGATCTTCGGCCGTCACGGCATCGAAATCTCGGCCACGCGCGTGAAGAAGGTCGTAAAGCACGTAACGCGCGAGCAGGAGAAGACTCGCGCTTGGCGCCGCATCCTCGAGCAGACCACCGGAACGCTGCTGCGCCAGTCGGCCAACGAGCCGATTGACGACTTGGCGATGCCTCCCGCGAAGTCGGCCGCTCGCGCCGGTTCGCGCCGCTAGAGCGCGCTGGCGAGAGCGCGCAGCAGCCGGTCGCCGGCCGCCTGATCCTGGACTGCGGCGCGGATCCGCTGCGGATCGCCAAGCGTCCCGCCTGCACGCACGATCACTCCGGCCCGCGCAAGACGTGCCGCCAGCTCGGCACCGTCGATCTCTTCGGCCGCGAGCCAGAGAATGTTCGCCTCGCTTGCGGGTCCTAAGTCCAGCGGCATGTCGGCCAACGCCTTGCGCAGCCTCTTGCGCTCCTTGGCAACAGTCTTGGTGCGGTCTGCGATCAGTTTCGAATCGCTGCGGAGCGCCTCAAGCACGCCGGCTTGGGTCAGCTCGCCGATGCCGAGGGGAGGACCAATCGTTGTCAGCAGCCCCTCGCTGCCCGGGCCGCCGATTGCGTAGCCGCAGCGAAGGCCTGCCATGCCCCAGGCCTTCGAGAAGCTGCGGAAGATCAGCAGCCGCGGATGACGCTCGCAGAGCCCTACGGTGTCATCGAGCTTCTCGCTGCCGACAAAGTCGCGCAGCGCCTCGTCGAGCAGGACGGCGACGCGCTCCGGCAGAGCGGAGAGGAGGCGCTCCAGCTCCTTGACGGGGATCAGCTCGCCGCTCGGGTCGTTCGGGTTGCAGAGCGCAACCAGCCGCGTCTTGTCGCTGACCGCTTCCAGGATTGCGTCAACGGAGTGCGTCGCCGCCGTCACAACTTCCCCGCGCGCTTCTCGCGCCATCACCGGGTAGAGCTGGTAGGAGGGCCATGGCGTGATCAGCTCGTCGCCCGGCTCGATCAGCGTCTGAGCCGCGCTTACGAGGAGCTGCGACGCTCCGTCGCCGATTACGACCCGCTCGGCGGGGACGCCGCGGAGGTGGGCTATCTCGGCGCGCAGCTCCCCTGCAGTTTCCATGTAGTTGTGCAGCCCCCGCCGCGCCGTAAAAGTGATCGCGTTGACCACGGAGGGCGGTGGGTAGTCAGGCCAAGTGGTGGCCGACAGGTCGACCGGGTCAACGGTTGCCAGTGCCTTTCGGCGCCTCTCGTCAGCCTCTTCGCGCAGCTGTGCGCTGACCTCCTCCGGTTCCATGCCTTCGAACTGCTTGTAGTGGTCGAGTAGTCCCATCAGGGGGTGCCGGGCGCCGTTCCGCTCGCTGCCAGACCTCCACCGAAGATCAACCAAAGTCCGAACAGCGAGACGCCGACCATCGCCGTGTAGGCGAAGACCCGGCCGATCACTCCATCGCGCTGGTCAACGCCAGACGCCCTGCGCAGGAGGATCCAGGCTTGATCGAGCTGCTTGCAGACGACGAGGCCGCCAATCAGCGTCAGCAGGATTCCCAGGAATGCCACGACGGTCGCAAAGAAGATGTGGTCTACGAGTGGCGGGATGTGCGAGACAATCCAAAGCCAGCCGGCCTCGACGGGCCCCCAGAAGGTCAGGTTGATCAGCGCCATCAGCGCCAGTACGCAGTTGGCAAGGAAGGCATCCCGCCGGCGCTGACGGCGATCGCCAAGCACGGGCTTGCCGCGGTAGTGAACCGGCTGCGTGCCGGGGCGGCGGCCGACGAAAAGCCCGCCGTTGTCGCTCGGGTCCGTGCGCATCTACATAAGGGTACGCACCGCGACGCGAGAGCGTGGCGGTGGCCCTGATCAGCCCTCGTAGAGCGCGTCGAAGCGGTCCGCGTACTTGTCCGCCACGACATTGCGCTTGACCTTCATCGTCGGCGTCAGTTCGCCGGTCTCCTGTGTTAGGTCGTGCTCAAGAATGAAGAACTTCTTGACCTGCTCAACCGGTGCGTAGTGCCCGTTCGCGCGGTCTAGCTCGGTCTGGATGATCTCGATCACCTGGGGGTTTGCCGCCAGCGCCGTAATCGACACGTCGTCGATGCCCTGCTCAGTCGCCCAAGGAATGATCTGCTCCTCGTCAAGCGTGATCAGCATCACCGGGTAGGGCCGGCGGTCGCCGTGCATCACGGCCTGGCTGACGAAGCGCGTCTGCTTCATGTCGTTCTCGAGGTTCGCCGGCGTCAGGTTCTTGCCGCCCGCGGTGATGATGATGTCCTTCTTGCGGCCGGTGATGAAGAGGTAGCCGTCCTCGTCGACGTGGCCGACGTCGCCGGTGTGGAGCCAGCCGTCAACGACAGCTCCAAAACTGGCGTCGTCGTTCTTCCAATAGCCGCCAAAGATGTTGGCGCCCTTCAGCAGGATCTCGCCGTCTTCTTCGGCGATCTTCACTTCCACCCCGGGCAGCGGCTTGCCGACCGACCCGAAGCGGTGATTCTCGGGAGTTGAGGTGGTCGAAACGGTCGCCGTCTCCGTCATCCCGTAGCCCTCCATCACCGGCACGCCGGCGGCGTAGAAGAACTCAAGGATCTGGTGGGCGATCGGAGCGGCGCCCGTTACCGCTTCACGGACATTGCCGCCGAAGGCTGCACGCACGTTCACGAAGAGCTGCTCGTCAAACTGGTCAAATGCGGCCTGCAGCTCGTCCGGCACAGGTTGACCGGCGATCTGCAGATCGCGGACCTTGACGCCAACTTCGGTTGCTTTCGCCAACATCTCGGGGTCAACATTGCCTGCGACCATCGTGTAGAGCTTCTCGAAGATCCTTGGAACTGATGGCAGGAAGGTCGGCTTCACCTCGCCGATGTCGGCGATGATCTTGGTCGCGTCTCCGGTCCAGTAGGCAACCGCGGTGCCTGTATCGGCCGCTCCCAGCGCAACCAGAATCGCGAAGGCGTGAGCCAGCGGGAGGAACAGATAAACGACGTCCTCGCCGCTTCCGAAGAGTCCGCGGGCGTTCGTCATGTCGACTACCGAGCGGTAGTTGTGGTGAGAGAGCACGCAGCCCTTGGGAGGCCCGGTCGTTCCCGAGGTGTAGATGAAGGTGTAGGCGTCGTCGGGGGTGACGGCCTCGTAGCGGTCAACCAGCGTCTGAGGATCGAGTGCGCGGCCGCGTTCGCGGACCTCGTCCAGCGAGATCGCGTCGGGGGTCCCTTCGCTGTGCTCGACGGCGATGATCGTCTTCAGGTTCGGAAGCTGTGAGCGAACCTCGGCGATCTTTGCGTACTGCTCCGCGTCCTCGACGACGATCACGGTCGACTCGGAGTTGCCTGCGACCCATTCGCATTCGCTGGGTGAGTTGGTCGGGTAGATCGGGACGACTACGCCGCCGGCGGCGCTGATCGCGAACGAGCTGTAGACCCACTCCGGGCGGGTGCCGCAGAGGATTGAGGCGCGCGCGCCGGGCTCAAGGCCGATGTCGATCAGCCCGCGGCCAATCTCGGAAACGATCTCGCCGATCTCGGCGAATGAGACGTCGATCCACTCGTCGCCAACCTTGTGGCGCACTGCAGGGCGCTCGCCATATTTGGCTGCCGCCAGGGGCAGCATGTCGGCGATCGTCTTTGAACCTGTCGTGGGTGTGTTCGTGGCTTCCATAACGCTCTCCTCGTAGGTGGAAACTGCGCTGCCGA
>WLNX01000088.1 GCA_009699565.1 Actinomycetota bacterium
GTCCAACTCACTCACGCCATCGGCGGTGTATTTCTGTGGCACTTTCCCGCGGGTTTCCCCGGGTCGGCTTCCCGACCACCGTGCCCTGCGATGTCCGGACTTTCCTCGAAGGGTTTTCTCTCCCCCCGCGACTGTCTGGCGTACGCGGATCAGGTTAGCGCGCCGGTCAGCCCAAGATCGAGCGGCAGCTGTCACATTTTCCGGCCACCGGACGCGGCCCAGTCCGGACGCGCGGCATCATTGCCGCGCCGCAGACCGGGCACGCGACCGAATGGTCGGCATGAAGGCCCTCCCATACGCCGACGATCAGATCGTCGAGCGTGAGCCCTCGAGCGCCTTGGCCGACGGTGCGACATCCGTCGGCCGGCTGGCGCTCCCTGCGAAGCGGCTTGAGCGTGGTCGCGCTCATCGCACACTCCGAAAGAGTCCAACGACCCGCCCAAGGACCTGAACGTCCTTGGTGAGGATCGGTTGCATCGTGGAGTTCTCGGGCTGGAGGCGAATGTGGTCGCTCTCCCGGAAGAAGCGCTTGACGGTTGCTTCGTCGTCGCCGACCATTGCGACGACGATCTCGCCGTCGCTGGCGTCCTCCTGCGGGCGGACGACAACGAAGTCGCCCTCAAGAATGCCGGCGTCGATCATCGACTGGCCCTGCACTCTCAAAACGTACTCGCCGTCCTCGCCACCGGCCGCGGCCGGAACTTGGACGTACTCCTCGATGTTCTCCTCCGCAAGAATCGGCGCGCCGGCGGCAACCGCACCTACGAGCGGCAACCCGCGCGGGGCAACCTTGTCCAGCGCACCCTGAACTGCTGCACCGGCACCCCGAGTGGCCCTGTCGAGCAGTTCCATCGCTCGCGGCTTGGTCGGGTCACGGCGCAGGACGCCGAGCTTCTCAAGGTTTGAAAGATGGGCGTGGACGGTTGATGACGAGGCGAGACCGACGGCCTTGCCGATGTCGCGAACGGTCGGCGGATAGCCGTTGAGATCGGAGTAGCTCTTGATGAAGTCGGTGATCTCTTGCTGGCGTTTGGTCAGGTCCACTGTGTTCCTCGCTTTGGCTGGCTATCGAACATGTGTTCGTAACAGTAGCGCGCTTTCTGGACGGAACTGCAGATCGCGCGGAAACGGCGTATTCATCGGCCTCTGGCGGTATCCCGCCGCTACCGCGCCGGTGCTATCCTCGCGCTTCCCGCGAAGCTTGCGGACCCCACCCGCGCCGGTGGCGGAATTGGTAGACGCGCCAGCTTGAGGGGCTGGTGGGCTTTTGCTCGTGGAGGTTCGAGTCCTCTCCGGCGCATCCATCTGACGCCCCGCCAATGCGGGGCGTCTCTCGTTGCGGCGCGGTCGCGAAGTCTGCGACGATCGATCGATGGACTTCGACTTCACCTGGCGCGACGGCGAACGGACGATCCGCTTTGCACGCGGCGCGATGATCGAAGCTCCGCGACTGATCGGAGCCGGCTTCACGCTCGTGACGACGGCGCGGGCAAGGGCTGACCATCCGAACCTGGAGCTTGGCGCCGAGCAGGTCATAGAGGTCGGCCCCGGCTTCGTCGACGAGATCGCCGGCGAGATCTTGGCCCGCGGCCCTCTGAGCACTCGGATCGTCGCGCTTGGCGGCGGCCGCGTGATCGACACCGCGAAAGCGCTCGGCGCGGCGGCGTCACAACCGACGCTGGTGGCCGCGATCCCGACGACGCTCAGCGCCGCAGAGATGACGTGGGTTCACCGCCAGGCGGCTGGCGCGCCGGCGGGGAGCGGCACGATGCGCCCGCAGCTGGTGATCAACGACCCGGTCGTCAGCGCGTCACAGCCGATGCCGGATCTTGCGGCGAGCGCTGCCAACGCGCTGGCCCATGCGATTGAGGGCGCCGTCACCGGCGTCGCCAGCCCGGTGCCGACGATGGCCGCGATCCGCGCAGCAGTGCTGCTGGCGGAGGGGCTGCCGGAGGAGGGCGAGCCGCTGATCGACCAGCTCGCACTGGGTGCGCTCCTTTCCGGATACGCGATCGACGCAAACTGGTACGGAATCCACCACGTGATGAGCCAGACGCTGGTTCGCAACGCAGGAATCAGCCACGGCGATGCAAACGCGGCGATGCTGCCGGTGACCAGCGCAGCGCTGCGCGAAAGGCGCGTCGAAGAGATCGCCGCGATCGACGCGGCGACAGGAGTGCCGGTGGAAGAGCTGGCGCTCCGCTTTGCCCGCCGCGCCGAGGCGACTTCACTGAGCGAGCTTGGAGTCGACGAAGCGCTCCTGCCGCAGCTTGCCGAGCTGGCAAGCCAGCGCAGCGAGCTTGCGCTTACGCCGCCGCCGGCGGGAGCCGACGAGCTGCTGGATCTGTACCGCGCTGCCTGGAGCGGCGTCTAGGGAGTCGCTTTGCGGTACGGCGCGTAGAGCGACGTGCGGCCGACGGTTCCGACGGTGCGGTTCCACGAGGCCTTGAACTCCGATGCCGGCTGCAACCCGCGGTCGAGCGCGCGGCCAACTGGAACGACAGTGAAGTCGGGGTGGCGCACATAGGTCGGCACGTAGTCAACGCGGCGCACGCGCGACTTGCCGTCGGGTTCAACGCGGATCCGCAGCAGCGCCAGATAGCCGTCCTGCGTGGCCGCAAGCAACCCTGCGGATGGGGTCTGATTAGAGAGGGTGTTGCCTTCGCCGAAGACGACGAGCTTGTTGTTGATCTTGCGAATCGGCTGAACGACATGGACGTGCTGGCCGATGACTGCCGTGACGAGGCTGTACTTGGTGAGCGCGCGCGCCAACTTCATCTGGACAGCCGACGGTGTGTGGACATATTCGTCGCCAGCGTGGAGGTTGACGATCACAACCTCAGCGCCTTGGGCACGGGCGCGCTTCGCGTCGCCAAGAATCTTCTTTGAACTGGCCCAGTTGACCGACCAAGGGTGCGGCATTGCCTGACCGTTTGAAACCGCCGTGTAGGCGAGGTAGGCAACCTTCACACCCTTGGCCTCCAGCATCGTGATCTTGCGGGAGGCCGCAGCCGAGTTGAACGAGCCGGTGTGCTTAACCTTGTTGCGGCTGAGCGCATAGCCGGTCTGATCGATCCCGTACTGACCCATGTCGAGGCTGTGGTTAGAGGCCGTGTCGCAGGCGTCGTAGCCGGTCGACTTGATCGCCTTGGCAAGCGAGGTCGGCGTGTTGAAGACCGGATAGCCCTTCGGCGGCTTAGGCGTCATCGGAGTCTCCACATGGCACAGCGCCAGATCGGAGCCCTCCACATAGGGCTTGATCATCTTCAACATCGGCGCAAAGTTGTAGCCGCTGCCGCCTGCAAGCTGCTTGGCCCGCAGCCAGACCGGAGAGTGGATCAGGAAGTCGCCGTTCGCTTCGATCGTCAGGTCAACCGGAGCGTCGGCTGCCGGGGCCGTTGTCGTCGCGGCGACGGCGGCCACCGGTTCAGGGGTGGCCGAGGAGGCGACGCCTACGCCGCTGCCGCAGCCACTCGAGATGGCTGCCGCGCCGGCGCAACAAAGCAGCAGGCACGACGACTTGAGGACTGGCAATCCCACGCGCGAAGTATTGCGCAGAGGACGGCGGCGTTGAGCCGCTTAGCCGACCTTGACGAGCGCGATGATCGCCAGTACCCAGGCGATAGTCAGCCCGACGGTCCAGCGGTTCAGGTTGCGCTCAACCAGCGAACCGCCACCAAGCGAACCTTCACCGGTTCCAACCCCAAAGGCACCGGAGAGTCCGGCGTCTTTGCCCGAGTGCATCAGGATCAGGAAGATCACGACGACCGAGAGGACTGCGACCGCTGCTGTAAGGAACTGTGTCATCGCAGGCGATCTTAGCGGCCGATGGGCTCCGCTGCGCCCTCTTGCGGCTCGGGCGGCACCAGCTGATCGAGCTCGTTGAGCAGTTCGACCGCCTCCGCTCGCAGTTCGCGGTCGAGACCGCGCCACTCCTCGTCTGAAAGCTTGCCTGTGCGCTGGTCCATTTCGAGGTCGCGAATCTGGCGGTACTTCGCGTCGCGCGCGGCACGCAGGTCGGCGATCCGGCCCTCGTCGCGGCGGTCGGCCTCGTCTGCGACGCTCGAGCGGAGCGGCTGGCCGACAAACCAGACCACAACCAGCAGGATGGCAATGACGATTAGCGGCGAGAGGATGGTCACGGCATTCAGCTTACGCCGCTAGGCGCGGCCCAGATCCTGCGCCACGCGCGCCGCTTGACGGGCGCGAACGCGATCGCGGACACCGCCGACTGCGGGCCAAGCGGCGATCACGCCGCCGATAAAGACGATGATTGCGCCGATCCAGATCCAGAAGACCATCGGCGAGACGATGATCCTGAACTGGGCCGCGGGCGGATTTGCGCGATAGCGCGTGACCAGCCCGTTGAGCGCAGCGGCGAGAAAGATTGAACGCGCCTGCGGGGTGAGCCCGGCGCTGGTGGCCTTGGCGAAGACCTTGTCGCCGCGACGGACAATCGGCATCAGCGAGGAAATGTCGGGCGTCTCGGCGAGCCAAAGATCCTTGGTTACGCCCGCCTGGAGACCGATCTCGCTGGTTGACTCACCGGCGAAGTAGGTGCTAACTGCGCCGAGCATCGGCCCATTCGCCGGGTAATACCCGCGGTTCGGGTAGAGGTTCGTGACGAAGTTGCCGCCCTTTGTCACGCGGACCTGCGAGCCGAGCGTGATCCGCTCCAGCTTGCCGCCGCGCTGCTCGATTCGGGCGACCGGCTTGACGTACTCGAAGCTGTAGCCGCTGACCGTCGCCTGCTGCCCGGGTGAAAGCCGCACGTCACGGACGGTCTGGAAACTCGACGACGCTGCCAGGCCGATAAAGAGGACGGCGACGCCGATGTGGACGATGAAGCCGCCGTAGCGCGCGCGGTTGCGCGCCAGCAGGAGGCGGAAAGCGACGAGGGGCCCCTCCCCCGTCATCGCCTGCCGCGCGCGCGTGCCGCGCCACAGCTCCTGAACCGAGACGGCGATCGCAAACGAGGCAACGACGAACATGACTAGTGGCGCCACCTCGCCGGAAGCGGGCGTGAAGACTGCGCAGCAGATTGCGACGAGCAGGGCGAAGATCGCGGGACCGCGGAGGCTGCGCCAGAGCCGCGACCAGCTGGTCTTGCGCCAGGCAATGACCGGCCCAATCCCAGACAGCAGCACAAGGATCAGCACGAGCGGCACCGTGTACCGGTCGAACCAGGGCGGCCCGACCGCCTCCTTGTTGCCGGTCAGCGCCTCGGAGATCAACGGGAAGAAGGTCCCCCAGAGCACGACGAAGGCGATCGCCACCAGCACCAGGTTGTTGGCGAGGAAGGCCGACTCGCGCGACAGCAGCGAGTCAAGCCGCGATTCGCTCTTCAGCGCGTTGCCCCGGCGCGTGATCACGAGATAGACGGAAGCCGCGATCATCGTTACCACCAGCGCTGTGAACGCCCAGGCGATCGTGTTGCCCTCCTCGACGAAGGCATGGATCGAATCGAGCACTCCGGAGCGAACGAGGAAGGTCCCGAGGATCGCCAGCGTGCCGGTCGCCAGAACCAGCGAGGCGTTCCAGATCTTCATCATGCCGCGCCGTTCCTGAATCTTGATCGAGTGCAGGAACGCGGTGCCCGTCAGCCATGGAAGCAGCGAAGCGTTCTCGACCGGGTCCCAAGCCCAGTAGCCGCCCCAGCCAAGCTCGGCATATGACCAGCGGGCGCCGAGGATGATCCCCGTGCCCAGCGCCAACCATGCGGCAAGCGAGTAGACGCGGGTCGCGCGGAGCCATTCGGCGTCAACGCGCCGGACGATCAGCGCGCCAATGGCGAACGCGAACGGGATAGTGAACAGCGTGTAGCCCGAGTAGAGCATGATCGGGTGGATCATCATGCTCGGGTGCCGCAGCAGCGGGTTGAGGCCTACTCCCTCGACAGGGGCAACCGCAACGGTCTCAAACGGCGAGGCGCTGAAGAGCATCACTGCCGTAAAGAAAGCGCCGAAGCCGAGCAACACTGAGGTCGCGTACGGAGCGACGTCGCGCAGGCGGCCGCGGAGCATCACCACGCAGAGAGAAGACCAGCCGGCCAGCAGCGTCAGCCAGAGCATCAGCGAGCCCTGCTGGGAGGACCACATCGCGGCGAGCCTGTAGTACCAAGGCGTGGTCGTCGATGAATGGGTCGCCACGACCGTGAAGTGGAAATCGGACGTCAGGAATGCCAGCTCGGTGATCAGGAAGGCGATCAGCGCAAGCAGGAAGAGCGCGTAGAGCGCGCGGCGGCCGGAGCGAGCAAGAGCCTCTCGGCCGGTGCGGGCGCCAACGAGGGAGACCGCGATGCCGTAGAGGCAGCATCCGAGGGCGAGGATCAGGCAGGCCTGTCCGACGGTCGCCACTCAGGCCTCAGGAATTCTTCGCGCCGGAGGCGGGCGCAACAGGCTTGCTCTCGCGGAACTTCGACGGGCACTTGGTGATCAGCGTGTCCTTCTCGCCGACGAACGAATGGGCTGGCGCTCCGGCCCCGGCGGAGCGGACGGTGATGATCACCTCGCGCCCTTCCCGGAACGGATCTGGGACGGCGCCGACGTAGCTGACGGCAACCGACTTCTTGTTGGTGCGGTCGCGCACGCGGAAGCGGATCTCGTCGCGCGTGCGAACGACCGAACCGTCGACGACCTTGCCCGTCAACTGGTAACTCTCGCCCGGGTTTGTGGACGCGAGCAGCTGGCTCGGCTCGACGGCGGTACTGGCCGCGGAGAAGCTCGTGTAGGCGAGCGCGCCGACCAGCAGCACGGCGCAGCTGAGCGCAACGACCATCCGGATGCGGCGTTTGCGGGCAATGTCCATCGGTCCTAAGTATCGCACGATTATCTTGCGATTAGAGCCGCGGGAGGACGGCACTGCGCCGTGATTTTCAAGCGGTCGCGACTAGAGCATCACACTAGAGTCACGTCCTGACCGTTACTTTTGGCCGCTTCAGTTGTTCTATGAATATCTGCCTAGCCCACAGCCGCCAACCTAGAAGCCTTTCTGCGCTCCTCGCCTGCGGGGTTCTGCTGGCAAGCGCTGTTGCGGCCGCCGCGCCGACAACCGCGGCAGCCGCAAGCGGTTCGAGCCCGCCCGTGGTGCTGTTTGTACTCGACGAATTCAGCCTCGGGACGATGATGACCGCATCGAAAACGATTGACGCACAACGCTTCCCGCAGCTCGCATCGCTCGGCAAGACCGCGACCTGGTACCGCCACCACACGACCGTCGCCGACAGCACCGGCAGCGCCGTGCCCGCCATCTACACCGGCCAGCGCCCCGGGGTCCCCGATTGGGGCGCGATCGACAAGAACCACAACCTGTTTGAGATGTTGAAGGACAGATACCGGATTCAGGCCTATGAACCGGAGCCTTTCGCCGTCGTCTGCGATCCGGCAACCTGTCCCGCTACGCCAAGCGCATCACGACTCTTGGGGAAGGCAA
>WLNX01000089.1 GCA_009699565.1 Actinomycetota bacterium
CAACCCAAGCGAACCAGCCCTTGAAGAGCTGTGACTTGGCCATGAACTGCAGCTTGCGGCGCGTAAAGGCGCCGACGAAGAAGTGGTCGATATTGGAGAAGTGGTTGGGAGCGAAGATCACAGGGCCGCTCGTGGGCACGCGGCGCGAGTTGATCGAGCGCGCGCGATACGGCACCCAGACCAGCGTTGAGAGCAGCAGCCGAACAAGGTCGTACGTCGGCAGAGGCTTGTGCTCCTTCGGCCAGTCGTAGTACTTCTGAAGCTGCTCGACCGGACGCGGGTCCTTGTAGACCTGCTCCTTGATCGGAACCAGCTTCTCGTCGACCTCCGACTGCTTTTTCTCCGCCATTCCCGTCACAAACCCCGCTCGGCGCCTGCGGTTACGCGACTTCCCAGGCGCGCGAACGCTCGACCGCCCGCGCCCAGTCGCCGAGCAGCCGCTCGCGCTCATCGCTCGCCATTGCCGGCTCGTAGCGGCGCCCTTCGCGCCAGAGATCTCCGGCGTCGCTCTCGGTCATAAGAGCGGCGCCGACGGCGGCCATCATCGCCGCTCCCAACGCAGTCGTTTCGGCGATCTCGGGAACGACCACCGGCACTCCAAGGACGTCGGCCTGAAACTGCATCAGCCAGCCGTTGGCGGTTGCTCCGCCGTCGGCCTTCAACATCGCGATCGACTTTCCGGTCGCGGATTCGATCGCCCTGACGGCGTCAACCGACTGGTAGGCGATCGCTTCAAGCGCCGCGCGGGCCATCTCGGCGCGGCCGCTGCCACGCGTCAAGCCAACGATCGTGCCCCGCGCGTAGGGGTCCCAGTAGGGCGATCCGAGCCCCGTCAGGGCAGGAACAAAGTAGACGCCGCCATTGTCCGCGAGCGACGCCGCGAGCGCCTCGGTCTCAGCAGCGTCGTCGATGATTCCAAGTCCGTCGCGCAGCCACTGAACAGCAGCCCCGGTGACGAAGATCGACGCCTCAAGTGCGTAGACGATCTTCTCCCCGATCCCCCATGCGACCGTGCTCAGCAGTCCAGCCTGCGTGGCGGGAAGCTCGGTTCCGGCGTTGACGAGCACGAATGATCCGGTGCCGTAAGTGTTCTTGCCCTCCCCCGGTTGAAAAGCCGCCTGACCGTAGAGCGCGGCCTGCTGATCGCCGGCGATTCCAGCCAGCAGCGCACCGCCATGGCCCGGCAGCGCGTCTTCAAGCAGCGGCCCGAAACCGCCGATCGACGGACGAATCTCGGGCAGCGCTCCGATCGGCACCCCCATCAGTTCGCACAGCTCGGCCGACCAGCCGCGCTCGCGCAGGTCGTAGCAGAGCGTGCGCGACGCGTTCGACGGATCGGTGACGTGCTCCCCGGTGAGATTCCATGCCAGCCAGGAATCAACTGTCCCGAAGACTGCCGCACCTCGTTTCACACGATCGGCAAGCCCATCCACGTTCGCCAGCAGCCACTCGACCTTGGTCGCCGAGAAGTATGGATCCAGCATGAGCCCGGTTCGCTCGCGGACCATCGGCTCGACCCCTTCCGCGCGCAGCTCGTCGCAGCGCTCCGCCGTGCGCCTGTCCTGCCAAACGAGTGCCCTGTGCAGAGGCTCACCGGTGGTTGGATCCCAGACGCAGACGGTCTCGCGCTGATTGCTGATGCCTACGGCCTTCAGCTCGCCGCTGCCGACCCCTGCGGCCTCCAGCGCCTCGAGCGCGACTCGCCTCGTGACGCTCCAGATCTCGCCCGCGTCGTGCTCAACCCAGCCGGGCTGAGGGAAGTACTGCTCAAATTCGCTGTAGCTGCGAGCGAGCAGGTTCAGGGAACCGTCGAAGACGAGGCAGGTTGTGCCGGTCGTGCCCTGATCGATCGCGAGGATCATCAGGCGAATCTATTGCGCAGCCGCCGCGAGAGCCAAACGGCAACGAAATCGAGAAGCTGGCGGAAGCGATGAAGGAAGCCGCGCCATGTGCGGCCGGTCGCACGGTGCTCGAGGTCAACCTCGACCTCGAAGACCAGATAGCCGGCGCGGGTAGCGTCAACTGTCATCCCGATCTCCATTCCAAAGCGCGGGGCAAACGGCAGCACGCTCTTCAGCGTTTCCGCACGTACGGCGCGCTGGCCGGAGATCGGAGCCGCCATCTCGAGGCCAACGAGGTTGTTGATCGCCCAACGGGCAAAGCCAACCGCAAAGCCAAAGCCGCCGCCGACCTTGCGCGCGAACTGCGCTACTGCGAGATCTCCCTCCCCGCGCTGAACCGCGGCCACAAGCGCGCTCAGCGCGGCCGCGCTGCCGGCAAGGTCGCCGTCGCAGAGCAGCACCAGATCGGGATCGGTGCCAAGCGCCGCCTCGGCCGCCAAGCCTGCCGCGCCGCCCTTGCCGATAGTGCGCCCGCTTGAGACAACAACGGCCCCCGCTTCACTCGCCCGAAGCGCGGTGTCGTCGCTTGATCCGTCGTCGCCGACAAAGACCGCGGCGCCAGGGAAGGCCTCCGTGAGCGTGCCGACGGTCGCCGCGATACGGTCGCCTTCGTTGTAGGCGGCAATCACCACCGCTAGCTGCTCTCCACTCATCCGGCGACCTATCGTGGCAGACTGCCCTCTGGTAATCGTCAAGGAGGCTTTCGCAATGCCCGACGTAGAGGCTCACATCACAGGAACCGTCTGGAAGATCGAGTGCAAGCCCGGCGACGCGATCGCCGAAGGCGACACCGTCGCAATCCTTGAATCGATGAAGATGGAGATGCCGGTCGAAGCTGAGGACGGCGGGACCGTGAAGGAAATTCTCTGCGAAGAGGGCCAGGCCGTGAACGAGGGCGACGTGCTCGTCGTCCTCGAGTAGACGAGCGAAACGCAATGGCCGGATCAGTCACAAGCGACCAGCCCGCCGACGGCGTGCTGCGACTCAGTTTCGACAACGCCGAGAAGCGCGGGGCACTGGACCACGCAATTCTCGACGCGATTAGCGACGCGGTCGACAGCGCCGACGCCCGGGCGATCATCGTCACCGGCAGCGGCGACTTCTTCTCGTCGGGATACGACATCGGCCACCTGCCGGCCGAGAGCTTTGCCGAGGACGCCGAGAAGCTGGTCGCCCACCCATTCACGAACGCCCTCGAAGCGCTCGACCGCACCAATCTGCCAACTGTCTGCGCCGTCAACGGCCCCGCAATCGGCGGCGGGCTTGAACTGGCGCTCTCCTGCGACCTTCGAGTCAGCGTCGACAGCGCCAAGTTCGGCATGCCTCCCGCGAAGCTCGGGCTGGTCTATTCGCACACCGGCATGCGCCGCTTTATCGACGCGATCGGCGTGCCGCGCACGCGTGAGCTGTTTCTCGTCGGCCGCCGGATCAACGCAGAGACCGCACTTCAGTGGGGTCTCGTCAACGAGCTCGCGCCGGCCGACAAGTTGGAAGCGGCAGCGTTGGCGCTCGCTTCGGAGCTGGCGGCCAACGCGCCGCTCAGCATCAGCGGCAACAAGCGCGTAATCCGTGAGCTGCTGAAGGCGCAAGGCGAGCTCGCGCCCGATGTCGAAGCCGAGCTGATTGCGCTGCGCGAGGCTTCGTTCGCTTCCGAAGACATGCGCGAAGGGATCGTCGCTTTCGGCGAGAAACGCCCGCCGCAGTGGCAGGGCAAGTGAAGGTCGTCACCTGGAACGTGAACTCGCTGCGCGCCCGGATGGAGCGCGTTCTGGAGTTCCTCGAAGTCCACTCCCCCGACGCCCTGCTGCTCCAGGAGACGAAGTGTTCGCCAGAGCAGTTCCCGGCCGAGGAGCTGGGTGCTGCCGGCTACGAAGCGGTCCACCACAGCGGCGGGCGCTGGGCCGGGGTCGCCGTGCTGGCGCCGAAGGGCCACGGCCTGAAGGAGGCCCAGGTCGGGCTTGAAGGGGAGGCGAGTCCCGAGCAGGCACGCTGGATCGAAGCCGACATCGAGTCGCTTGGAGTGCGCGTTGCAAGCGTCTACGTCGTCAACGGCCAAGAGGTTGGCAGTGAGCCTTTCGCGCAGAAGCTGCAGTTCCTCGAAGCAATGGCGGCACGCAGCGAACAGCTCACCGACCGGCGCCTCGTCGTCGGCGGCGACATGAACGTGGCGCCGCTGGACCTTGACGTCTACGACCCATCGAAGTTTGAGGGGGCGACGCACGTCACCGAAGAGGAGCGCGCCGGGCTGCGCGCCGTCGCCGAACGCGGGCACCTCGTTGACGCCTTCCGTCTGCTTCACCCTGACGAACAGGGATTCACCTGGTGGGACTACCGCGGCGGCAGCTTCCACCGCGGCTTTGGACTCCGAATAGATCTGCTGCTGGTCAGTGAATCGCTGGCGGGCGGGGTCGAAAGCTGCGGCATCGATCGCGACTTCCGGAAGGGAACAAAGCCAAGCGATCACGTGCCGCTGATAGTCGAGCTTCAGCCATGAGCAGCCCCGGAGTTGAGCTTTCGCCTCGCGTCAGGGGCAGCCTTGCAGCCCTGAGCCTTGGCGCGCTGGGCGTCGTCTTTGGCGACATCGGAACCAGCCCGCTCTACTCGCTTCAGACCGTCTTCTCGGCCGACGGCTTCGCCGTGAAGCCGATCGACGCAGACGTTTACGGAGTCCTGTCGCTGGTCTTCTGGACGATCACGCTGGTTGTGACGATCGAGTTCGTGATCTTCATCATGCGCGCCGACAACGACGGCGAGGGCGGGATCATGGCGCTGATTGCGCTCGTGCAGACGACGATCATCAAGCGCCCGTGGCTGAAGCCTGCGCTTGTGGCAGCGGGGCTCTTCGGCGTGGCTCTCTTCTTCGGCGACGGCATGATCACGCCGGCGATCTCGGTTATGTCGGCGGTCAGCGGCCTCAAAGTGGCCGCCCCTGCCGCCGCCCACCTTGTTGTCCCGATCACGCTGGTGGTGCTGACGGGACTGTTCATGATCCAGCGGTTTGGCACCAACCTCGTGGGGAAACTGTTCGGCCCCGTCATGGTGATCTGGTTCCTGATCATCGGCTTGGTTGGACTGGTGCAGGTACTCCACGATCCGGTGATTCTTAAGGCGCTGCTGCCGACCTACGCAGTCGGCTTCTTCATCAACCACCTAGGCATCTCGTTCATCGCGCTTGGCTCGGTCGTGTTGACGATCACGGGCACCGAAGCGCTCTATGCCGACATGGGCCACTTCGGCCGGCCGGCGATCAGCCGCGCATGGTTCCTGCTCGTCTTCCCCACCCTGACGCTCAACTACATGGGCCAAGGTTCGCTGATCCTCGACAAGCCTTCGGCGATCAGCAACCCGTTCTTCATCCTGTTCCCGGACTGGGCTCAACTCCCGATGGTGGTGCTCGCGACAATCGCCACGGTGATCGCTTCGCAGGCCGTGATCTCGGGCGCCTTCTCGGTTGCCAAGCAAGCGACGCGGCTCGGCTTCATGCCGCGCATGACCATCAGGCAAACCTCAAACACGGAGATCGGCCAGGTCTACGCGCCGGCGATCAACTGGGGCCTCTTCGTGGCAGTGGTCGCGCTCGTGGTCGCATTCGGCTCCTCCGCCGCGCTTGCGGCCGCGTACGGCATCGCCGTAACGGGAACGCTGACGATCGACACGATCCTCTTCCTTGTGGTCGTGCGAAAGCTATGGCAGAAGCCGATCTGGATGGTCGTGGTCGGAGGGGCAATCTTCCTGACGGTCAACTTCCTCTTCCTTGCCGCGAACTTCACGAAGATTCTCCACGGCGGCTGGTTCCCGGTCGCGATCGGCGTGATCCTGCTGATGGTGATGTTGACCTGGAACCGAGGGCGCAAACATGTCACCGAAATCCGGGCCGAGCGCGAAGGCTCTCTGCGCGATTTCCTGCATGAGATCGAGACGATGGACCCTCCCGCCGTGACCGTTCCGGGAACAGCCGTCTACCTAAACGCTCACCGCGAGACGGCGCCGATGGCTCTGCGCGGCGCCGTCGGATTCAACCACGCAATCCACGATCAGATCGTGATCCTCTCGATGCAGACAACCAACATGCCATTCGTTCCCGACGAGGAGCGGCTGACAGTCGATGAACTTGGCTACACCGGCGACAACATTGTCCACCTGACGGCAAAGCTTGGATTCAAGGACACGCCCGATGTGCCGCACCTGATCGAGCTCGCAAAGGAGGAGGGCCTCGACCCGTCAATCGATGTTGAGAACGCGACCTATTTCCTCTCGCACCTCGAGGTCGTCCCGGGCGGTCCGTTTGAGATGGCCGGCTGGCGCAAGCGGATTTATGTGGCGCTGTCGCGCAACGCCTCCAGCCCCACCGACTACTTCTGCCTGCCCGCCGACCGCACCGTCACCATCGGCTCGCAGATGGCGCTCTAGCTGTAGCTCTCGAGACCCGGCGCCTTCGCGCCGGCCGTGAACTCGGCTGCCAGTTCGTACTCGACGACGCCGGCCGTGACGTAGGGGTCGTTGTCGAAGAGGGCCAGCGCTTCGTCGCGGCTGCCTGCGCTGAGGACCAGGGCGGAACCGTCGCCCTCCGCGCGCCTGCCGCTGGCAACCACATTGCCGGAGGCGACCAGCTCGCCGATGAATGCGAGGTGCGCCTCGCGGTGACTGTCAACTTCGTCGAGCGGGGCTGTGTAGTTGCCGAAGATCACGAACATTCGTCAATCACACCAGAATTCGTGCCGCTTCGCTCAGCGCTGCCCCTCGGCGGCGACTTTGAGGATCGACCCGTCGATCAACCATTCGACCGGAGCGAGGTCATCGGTGTAGACGTCTCCCCCGGGAATCGGAGATTGAAGTCGCCTCGAAGTCTCGAGCGCAATCGGACGCAGCGGCGGCGGCATCGCGGCCGATCCGGCGGCAGTGGCAAGCTGACCGGCCGAAGCCGGTCCGTTTGCCCCGAGCAGGATCGTGTTGACGCGCTCGCTGGGATCGCGCAGGACGGTCTTGAAGCGCGTCTTCATCGTCGCAGCAAGCGACGCTTCCAGCGCGGCGCTTCCTTCCGGATGGCCAACATTGACCATGACGACGCCGCCGGGGTTCAGGTGCTCCGCAACCGACTGGAAGAACTCCGAAGTCGTCATGTAGAACGGGATGTACGGCTGGCGGTAGGCGTCGACGAGAATCGCGTCCCACTTGCGGTCGCTTGCGCGCAGGAAAGGACGGGCATCTGCGGTATGAAGGTGCAGATTGGGGCCTCCGAGGCCGAACCAGCGGCGGCCGGCAGCGCTGAGCTGGCCGTCAATTTCAACGCCGTCCACCCTCGCCTCCGGATAGAAGTGCCCGTAGGCGCGGGCGACGGTGCCGCCGGCATTGCCGAGCACCGCCAGCGAGCGCGGCGCAGAAGCTCGGGCTGCCCACGGCAGCACCAGAGCTTCGTCCCAGTAGTTGTAGGTGAGGTACTCCCC
>WLNX01000009.1 GCA_009699565.1 Actinomycetota bacterium
AGTTCGTCCGCTGGGACGCGCTCGAGCCGTCCGACAACAGCTACAGCTCGGCCGGGTTTGCCGCACTCGACGACTTCGTCGCACGGGCCGACGCGGCCAACAAGAAGGTGGTGCTGGTCGTTCACGGCTCGCCCCAATGGGCAAGCGGTTCAAGCGACTACCTCGTCCCGCCGGCGAACCCGCAGAAGTTCGGCGACTTCATGGGCTTCCTTGCCGCCCGCTACGCCGGGCGCGTCCAGAGCTGGGAGATCTGGAACGAGCCCGACGAGGTCGCCTTCTGGCATGGATCGACGCCCGGACCGGCGGCCTACGCGCCGCTGCTGACCGCCTCATACGGGCCGATCAAGGCCGCCGACCCGGGCGCGCAGGTTGTCGCCGGTCCGCTGACGGGCAACAACTTCAAGTTCGTTGAGGGGCTCTATGCGCTCGGAGCCGGGAATTCGTTCGACGCGGTTGGGGTTCACACCGACACTGCCTGCCTCGTGAAAGGTCCGTCGCAGTTCTACTTCGAGCCGGACGGGCGCATCGGACGCTTCAGCTTTCTCGGCTTCCGTGAAGTTCACGCCGTTATGGCCGCCCACGGCGACGGCGGCAAGCCGATCACTATGTCCGAGCTTGGCTGGTCGGCGACAACGACCCGCTGCGCGCGCGGCGGCAATGCCGGCCTCAAGGACGCCGGAGTTGGGGAGACCAATCAGGCCCGTTACCTGGAGCAGGCATACCACTGTCTAGCCGCCTACCCGTACATGACGACGGGGATCTGGTTCAACGAGCGCGACGTTGGCGCCGCCGACACGGAGCTGAACCGCTACGGACTGATCCGCTGGGACGCGACCAAGCGCCCGTCATGGGATTCGCTGCAGACGATCTCGATCTACGGCGACCAGATGACGAGCTCCTGCGGCGACCTGACCCCGCCGACGATCAAGATCCTTGAACCGACCGCGGTGACGCGCTTCGACCGGGGTCTCTACGTTGCGGCCTCCGCCTCCGATTCGGGCAGCAAGCTGAGCAGCGTCCACTTCTACCTGAACGGGAAGAAGTTCATCGGCTTTGCGGCGAGGAATGATCAAACGGTCTCGTTCACGCTGAAGGACACCAGCGCGGTTCCCTACGGCGTTTCGACGCTGAAGGTCCGTGCCGTCGACAAGGCAGGCAACACCGCAATCAAGGAGCTGGCGATCACTCGGGTTGACTCGCGGGAGCTGCCGCGGCAGACGACGCGGATTTCGCTGCATCTTTCCGGCAGCCAATCCTTGAAGACCGTTCGCGGACGGCTGACGGTTCCGGGAACCGAGCTGATGCCTACCGGCAAGCTGATGGTGCGCTGGCAGCGGTACAGCCGCGGGCGCTGGGTCAATCGCTACGCGCGCAGCAAGATTGGGGCAGCACCTTTCAGCTACGTCCAGAAGATCTCGACCCCCGGACGCTGGCGAGTGCTCGCGCGCTACGACGGGAGCGGGCCGTTCTCCCGCGCCCAGGCCGTTGAGAGCCTGCGCGTTCGTTAGTGTCGGCGCCAATGCGCCTGCTCGTTGCCCGCTGCGAAGTCGTCTACACAGGCCGGCTCGACACAATCCTCCCGGAAGCACTCCGGCTTGTGATGCTGAAGGACGACGGCTCGGTGATGATTCACGCCGACAGCGGCGGCTACAAGCCGCAGAATTGGATGACGCCGCCGACCGTGATCGAGGAGCACGGCGACCCGCTGGAGATGATCGTCGTTCGCAAGCGCGCAGGATCCAGCGAAGACCGCCTTGAGATCAGGATCTCCGAGGTCGTCTCCGATGTTGAGCACGACATGGGCGAGGCCGCCGAGCTCGAGAAGGACGGTGTCGAAGCCCACCTGCAGGAGGCGCTTGCCGCGGCGCCGCAGTTCTGCGGCGAGGGCTTCAGGCTGGTGCGCCGCGAGTGGCCGACCGACATCGGCCCCGTCGACCTGATGTGCCGAGACGAGGGTGACGGCTGGATCGCCGTGGAGATCAAGCGCGTCGCGACGATCGACGCCGTTGAGCAGCTGACCCGCTACCTCGATTTCATCCGACGCGACCCGGCAATGACCGACTGCCGCGGAGTACTCGCGGCCCAGGAGATCAAGCCGCAGGCGCGCACCCTGGCCGAGGATCGCGGTATCTCCTGCGTGGAGATAGACCTCGCCGTCGTTCGCGGCGAGCGCGAGCCCGACCTGACGCTCTTCCAGCCCTAGCGCTCAGGAGGGAAGGGACGATGCGAAGTCGGCGAGCATCGCCGGGTTTCGCAGTGGCGGGCCGTGGCCGAAAAGCACCACTTGCGGCTCCAGCGCCGCCAGCCGCCGCGCGCTGTCGCGGTTCTGCGCCGGGTTCGGCGTGAAGAAGCCCGGCGGCGTATGCAGCCCGACTGCAGTCGTCGCGATGCTCATGTTGAAGAAGACGTCGCCGCAGATAAGCGTCCTGTCCTCGTCGCGCCAGTAGGCGAGGTGTCCGGGGCTGTGGCCCGGGGTTTCGAGCGCGATGAAGCCGGCAGCCAGCTCGTCGCCCTCGCGCAGCTCGCGGTCGGGTTCCACTCCGGGGAACTTCATGTAGCTCTTCAGCGCCGCCCGGCCGAACGGAACCGCGCCCGGTTCGGCGCGCCCGCTTCGCAGCACGTCGGCATCGTTGGCGCCGACCCAGATTGGGATTCCCAGGGTTTCCTTCAGCCTTCTTGAGCTGCCGGCATGGTCGGCGTGCGCGTGGGTGAGCGCGTGGGCGTGGATCGTGCGGCTGGCAGTCTGGCGCAGCAGCCTCTTCGTGTGAAGCGGGTAGCCGGAGTCAACGAGGACGTCGCCGACGAGGTAGGCGTTGACGCCGCTGCGCGGGGTCAAGGGCAACTGGTACACGTCGCGGGCAACCATCTGCATCGTTTAAGCGTATAGCGCCCGGCGCGCGAGGGCCAAAGCGTCATAGAGTGTTGCCATGTCCGAAACCACTGAGAGCGCGGTCCTCACCGAGCGCCGCGACAACATCCTGATCATCACGATCAATCGCCCCGACAAGCGCAACGCGGTCAACAAGGCCGTTGCCGACGGAATCGGCGATGCCGTCGAACTACTCGACTCCGACGACTCGCTCTCGCTCGGCATCCTCACCGGTGCCGGCGGCGGCTTCTGCGCCGGCATGGACCTCAAGGGCTTCGCCTCGGGCGAAACTCCTTGGCACCCGACACGCGGCTTCGGCGGCATTGTTCAGAAGCCGCCGCTCAAGCCGATGATCGCAGCGGTTGAGGGCTTCGCCGTCGCCGGCGGGCTTGAGATTTCTCTCGCCTGCGACATGCTTGTCGTCGCCAAGGGCGCCAAGCTTGGTATTCCAGAGGTCAAGCGCTCGCTCGTAGCTGCGGGTGGCGCGTTGCTGCGCCTGCCGCGCAAGCTGCCGCTGAACGTCGCCACCGAGATGGCTTTGACCGGGGATACGATCAGCGCCGAGCGCGGCTACGAGATGGGGCTAGTCAACCGCTTGGCAGAGCCGGGCAGCGCGCTCGATGCAGCCCTCGAGCTGGCCGGCCAGATCGCCTGTAACGGGCCGCTCGCTCTGACAGCCACCAAGCAGATCCTTGAGGCCCAGCGCGCATGGACCGACGAGGAGTTCTGGGAGAAGCAGATGGAGATCGCCGGTCCCGTATTCGGCTCCGAGGACGCACAGGAAGGCGCGGTTGCCTTCACCGAGAAGCGCGAGCCGGTCTGGAAGGGCCGCTAGTCAGGAAGTCTCGCCGCTGATCGTGGCGACCAGCGATCTTGCTCCGCCCCGGTCGCGGTGCTCGCAGAGGTAGATCCCCTGCCAAGTGCCAAGCGCCAGGGCGCCGTCCCTGACCGGCAGCAGCAGTGACGGCCCGGTGATCATGCTCTTGATGTGAGCCGGCATGTCGTCGGCTCCTTCGAGCGTGTGGGTCCAGGGGAAGCTTTCGGGCACGGCGGCATCGAGCCAGCTGCGCGTGTCGTCGCGCACGTCGGGCGAGGCGTTCTCGCCCAGCGTCAGCGAGGCCGAGGTGTGACGGATGAAGAGATGGCAGAGACCGACCGAGAAGACTTCGAGCTCGTCCAGCGCGGCGAGCACCTCGCCGGTCACAAGGTGAACGCCACGCGGCCGAGGCTGAAGCGTAATCTGAGCTTGGCTCCACACGCCACCATCGTCGCATCTAACGACCGCGGTGGCGAGCCTCTGCTATCGTTGCGCACGCAACTACTCTTACTCGAAAGGCTTGCTTATGACCGACTCAATCGCCTCACACACTTGGAACCTCGTCCAGTCGCACTCAACTGCTGCGTTCTCAGTCCGCCACATGTTGGTCGCCAACTTTCGCGCAAGTTTCGACAACATTGAGGCGACGCTGACCGAAGTTGACGGGCAGATCTCGCTCAGCGGCAAAGTTCGCACTGATGCGATCGTCGTCAAGGACCAAAACCTCTTCGCCCACCTCCAGAGCCCTGAATTCTTCGATACCGAGAACACTCCGGAGATCAGCTTCGTTTCCACCTCGGTCACCCGCGACGGTGACAAAGCAGAGGTTGTCGGCGATCTAACGATCAAGGGCACCACACATTCGGTTACAGCCAGTGGCCACATCACCGACGCAACGGAAGACGCGATGGGGAATACAAAGCTCGGCGTCGGACTTGAGACGACGATCGACCGCAACGCCTTTGGACTCGACTGGAACGCGCCGCTCCCCAAGGGTGGCTTCGCGCTCTCAAACGACGTCAAGCTGACGATTGATCTCGAGTTTATTGCCGCCTGATCAGCGTTCGCCGGGGGTCTTCGCCGGGAACGGGCTGACCTCGATCTGAGGATCGAGCGCGTCGGCGAGGATGCGCTGCTGCTCGGCATTGTGAGCGGCGGGGTATCCCTCGCCCGGTGAGGCCCGTTCGGGGCGGCCGATGTAGCCAAGTTCGAAGCCTTCGGGGAGGATCTGCATCAGGCGCGGGAACATGTACTCGCGCGCGCCCATGTTGCGCGGCTCCTCTTGGACCCAAACGATCTCTTCCAAGTTCGGGTACTGGGCAATCAGTTCGCGCAGGTCGCTCTCCGGGAACGGGTAGAGCTGCTCGACGCGGCCGATGGCGACCTCCTCGTTCCCCGCCCGCCGTTCGTGGCCAACAAGGTCGTAGTAGATCTTGCCGGTGCAAAGCAGCAGCCTCGTGACCTTCTCGAGGTCTACGCGCGGCTCCGCCAGCACGGGGTAGAAGCGGGTGTCGGTGAGGTGGCTGAGGCGGTTGGTTGCCTGCGGCAAACGCAGCAGCGACTTCGGCGTCATGATCACCAGCGGCCGCCGCTTTGCCACCGTTGCCTGGCGGCGCAGCAGGTGGAAGTACTGGGCCGGCGTCGTGAGGTTTGCTACGCGCATGTTGCCCTCCGCGCATAGCTGAAGGAAGCGCTCGAGCCGCGCCGAGGAGTGCTCCGGGCCGGCGCCTTCGTACCCGTGCGGCAGCAGCAGCGTCAGGCGCGAGCTCTCGCCCCACTTGGCTAGGCCGCTGGCGATGAACTGGTCGATGATCACCTGCGCACCGTTGGCAAAGTCGCCGTACTGCGCTTCCCAGAGAACAAGCGAATCGTGCGATTCCTGTGCGTAGCCGTACTCGAATCCGAGGCAGGCGGCCTCCGACAGCGGGCTGTTGTGAATCTCGATCGGCGCCTTCGCATCGCTGAGGTGTTGGATCGGCGAGTAGGTCTGGCCGGTCGTGGCGTCATGGAAGACGAGGTGGCGCTGGCTGAACGTCCCGCGCTCGCTGTCCTGCCCGGTCAGTCGGATCGGCACGCCTTCGGTCAGCAGCGACCCGAGCGCCAGCGACTCGGCCTGCGCCCAGTCAATCCCTCCGTCGTCGCCCAGCGCCGCCCGGCGGCGCTCAAGCTGCCGCGCGAGCTTGCTGTGGACGTCAAATCCTTCCGGCGCCGCGAGCAGCTCTTCGTTTATCCCGCGAAGCTGTTCGGCGGAGACGGCGGTCTCGACATTGGGGCTGCGGGTGCGGTCGAGCTGGTATTCGCCGGTGACCTGCGAGAGGCCCTCGAGCGAAGCGGCGTCCTTGATCCGCTCCTTCAGGTCCTGGTGCTCCTTGCTCAGTTCGTCCCAGGTCTCCTGCTGCCAAGCGTCAACCTCGTCGCGCGTCACCACGCCCGAGTCGATCAGCTTGGTGGCGTAGAGCTCGCAGGCGCGCTGGTGCTGCTTGATTGCGGCGTACATTTCGGGCTGCGTGTAGGCCGGTTCATCGGCCTCGTTGTGGCCAAAGCGGCGGTAGCCGATCAGGTCGATCAGGACGTCGTGGCCAAACTCGGCGCGGTAGGCCATCGCGAGATTGATCGCCGAGATGCAGGCTTCAACGTCGTCGGCGTTGACGTGGATGATCGGAACGTCAAAGCCCTTCGCCAGATCGGAGGCCCAGTGCGTTGAGCGGGCATCCTCGATGTCGGTGGTGAAGCCGACTTGGTTGTTCTGGATCAAGTGGAGCGCGCCGCCGACCATGTAGCCGTCAAGCGCCTGCAGATTCAGCGTCTCCGCGACAACGCCCTGCCCGGGGAGGGCTGCGTCGCCGTGAAGGATGATCGGCACCGCCGAGGCCGGGTCGCGCTCTGCCACGGGGCCTTCGCGGTCGGTCTGAGCCGCCCGTGTGGCGCCCAGTACGACGGGGTCAACGGACTCGAGGTGGCTTGGGTTCGATTCAAGCTTCACCAGAACGCTGCCGCCGCCGCGAAGCTCGAAGTCGCGTTCGTAGCCGTGGTGGTACTTGACGTCGCCGGTTCCGCCCTGCGGAATCTCGGTGACGGCCTTGACCACTTCAACCGTTGAGGTTCCTTCAAACTCGCCGAAGATCGTTTCGTAGGGCCGGCCAAGGTTGTGTGCGAGGACGTTCAGTCGGCCGCGGTGGGCCATCCCGATCACGACCTCCTTGGCGCCGGCAAAGGCCGCCAGCTCGACGGCCTGGTCGATCATCGGCACGGTCACATCCAGGCCCTCGATCGAGAACTGCTGCTGGCCGAGATAGGCCTTGTGCATGAAGCGCTCTAGCGCGTCAACGGCGATCAGCCGCTTGAGCAGCCGACGCTGCGTCTCGGACTCGAGCGGCTGGCGGTAGACGCTGCCCTCGATCTTTTCGCGCAGCCAGTGGCGCTGGCGATGGCTGGCGATGTGCTCGCTCTCGTAGGCCATCGTGCCGGTGTAGACGTCGCGCAGGTAGGGGAGCGACTCGGCAAGGTTCTCGCCTGGCACGAAGATCCGCAGCATCTTCGACGGAATCCGGCGCATCAGGGCGTCGGTCAGCCCGGTGTGCTCGGGGTTCAGCGCCGGGTCGCCAACGGGTTCCGTTCCAAGCGGGTCGAGCGTTGCTGCGAGGTGGCCGTGCGTGCGGAACGCTTTGACCAGCGCCGTTGCTCCCTGAACGGCTTGCATCAGCTCCAGCATCCATTCGCCGTTGCGCGGCTCTTGGACGGCCGCGACGGTTGACGCAGACGGCGTCTCCGGCGCCGGTGCAAGCGGCGCGCCGAGCGATGCAAAGAGCGTTTCGTAGAACTCGTTCTCGCCGCTCAGGTAGCCCTCAATCGCCTGAAGGAAACGGCCCGACTCGGCACCCTGGATCACGCGGTGGTCGTAAGTCGAGGTGATCGTCATTACCTTCTCGGCGCCGATCTGCGCTCCACTCGCCTCAAGTCCGACCGGGTAGCCGATCGAACCGGTCGCGATGATCGTTCCCTGGCCGGGCATCAGGCGCGGCACGGACGCTCCGGTGCCGATGCCTCCCGGGTTCGTGAGCGTCATGTTCGCGCCAACAAGATCGTCGGCCGAGAGCGTGTTGGTGCGCGCCTTCTCAATCAGCTCGTCGAATGCCGTCTTGAAGGAGGCAAAGTCCATTGCGCCGGCGTTGGTGATCACGGGGACCATCAGCGTGCGCGATCCGTCCTTCTTCTCGACGTCGACCGCAATGCCGAGGTTGACGGCACCGTCGTCAACGCGCATCGGCTTGCCGTCCTGCTCGATGAAGTGGTGTGTCATCACCGGCATCCGGTCGGCTGCCGCGCGCGTTATCGCCCACGCGATGATGTGGGTGAAGGAGACCTTCTGGCCGGCCTCCTTAAGCTGCTTGCGCCGGCCGTCCATCTGCGTGACCGGTAGCGTCCGCAGCGAGGTCGCGGTCGGGATCGCAAGGCTGTCGTCCATGTAGCGCGCGAGCATCGCGGCGCCCCCACGCATCTCGCTGATGCTTCCTCGTGTTGCCGGCGAAGCGACGGGCGACGAGCCTGCCGCCAGCACGTCGGCCTTTGTTACTCGCCCCCCGGCTCCGCTGCCGCTTACTCCTTCAAGGGGAATGCCTTCGGCCGCGGCGACGCGGGCGGCAACGGGGGAGACGCGTCGGCCATCAGGGACTTCGGCGACGGCGGCCGCAGTGGAGGTCGCCGCGGGCGCCGAGTTTGCGGAGCCGTTTGAGCCGGCGGAAGCTGCAGCGGCGCCCTTCTCCATCCTTGCGATCAGTTGGCCAACGGCGATCGTGTCACCCGGCTCGGCAAGCAGTTCGGTGATCACTCCGGCGGCCGGCGCGGGAAGTTCAATGTCGACCTTGTCGGTTGAGAACTCAACGATTGTCTGACCGCTTTCAACTGCGTCCCCCGGCTTTACGAGCCAGTCGAGCAGCGTTCCCTCGCTGACCGACTCTCCTGCAGACGGCGCAACGATGTCGATTACCTCGCCTGCCTCCTCGGCTGCGGGCGGCTCGCCATTGGCGGGAGGCGGGAGCTGATCTCCCGGAAGGATTTCAGCCAGAACTGCTCCAACCGAGACCGTCTCACCCTCGGGAGCGTGGATCTTTACCAGGGTGCCGCTGACCGGGCACGGGATCTCGGCGTCGACCTTGTCGGTGGAAACCTCAACCAGCGTCTCGTCCTGCGCGACGCGGTCGCCCTCCGCTTTCAGCCACTCAAGGACGGTTCCCTCGGTCACAGATTCGCCCATTGCGGGCAAGGTCACCTGGACTGTTGTAGAAACCGCCATCTATTGATCTTCAGGGCATGCTAGCGGGCGTTCGGGCCGACCGAACGCTCCGCAACGCCAGCTTCAGAGTCGCCACCCGCGCTGGCCGTCTCCGCGCCTTCGCGGTGACGACCCTCACGGATGAATTCCCACGAACCGAAGAACGGAGCCAGGCCGCCGAGTACGCCCACAGCAACGCCCGTTCTGAGCGGCACAACCCGCGCTCGGAGTGCCAGCAAGATCAGCAGCACCATCAGGATCCAGCCGACTCCGTGGATGAAGCCGAAGATTGATTCGTAGACCGCGAGCCCGGGAACGAGCCAGACAACCAGCAGCAGTATGTAGACGCCGGAGTGCGTGAAGGACAGTTTTTTCAGCGTTTCAAACGAGAGGCTGGGAACCCGAGACTTTGCGGCCACTTCGTCTTTGGCGGCGGTGCTCACCGCGGGATCTCACTGAGCAGCGTCGCCATCCGCCTCAGCGGCTCGTCTGCCTCCTGCGGCCATTGATCGATAGCCGCCGGCCACCAGGCATGGTCGTCGTGCTCGTCGTCGCGGGTTACTTCGGCGCCTTCCGCCAGCCACGCCTGACCGATGAACATCACCATCGAATTCGGAAGCATCACCAGCGCTTCGCCGCGCAGCTCCTCGGCGGTGACGGCCCACTCCTCGTCGAGCTCCCTCGCCAGCGTGTCGGCCGGGCTCTCTCCGAGATCTACGGCTCCCCCGGCGCCCAGCGCCCAGCGACCGGGCCAGGATGCCAGCCACTGCGCACGCCTGCCTGCCAACCAACGCCCCTCGCTGTCACGAACCGCGCAGAGGGCGGCGACCGAGTTGGCAGCGTCGGCTTCGTTCAGGCGCAGCGACCAGCGTGCCGGCTGCAGGTTGATTTCAAGAATCCCGTCGTCGACCGCTGCGTGGCTGACGAAGCGGGCGCCGAGTCCGTCGTGGCTTGGCGATCCGCGTTCGGCAAGCGCTTCGATTGCGCTGTCCGCGCTGGCGGTCAGGTCCGCTGGGCTGACGTACTCCTCTTCCAGCCAGCGTGCGACCACCTGATCCGGTGACCAAGGCCCGCGGGCGAGTATTCCGGGAGTCGTTGACACTCTGGTCAGAGTACGGTCTCAGGCGTGATTACGCGCACGCGCACCAAGTGGGGCTGGGGTTTTGAGGACGCCGCAATCGGTCCGGCGGAAGCCGCCGCGGCCGCTCCGGGAATCGAGGCCCTGTTCGGTTTTGCGGCGCAGACCCCCGAATCTCCCGCCGACTTTCACGCAGTTGAACTGCCCGAGCCGGCGATCGCCGCGCCCGACGGGGAACTTGCCGCCCTCTGCTCGCAGGGCAAGGCGGAGCGCGCGGGGCATTCCTACGGGTCGTCGTATCTCGACACAATTCGGGCCTTCCGCGGGCTGTACGAGCACGTCCCCGACGTCGTCGCTAGGCCGACGAACGAGAATCAGATCGAGTCGCTCCTCGAGTGGGCGGCTGCTGGCAAGGTCGCGGTCATTCCCTACGGCGGCGGCACCAGCGTGGTCGGCGGCGTCGAGCCGAAGATTCCTTCCGGTTTCAACGGCTCATGCTCACTCGATCTCGGTCAGCTCGATCGGGTGCTTGAGGTCGATCCGGTTTCCCGCGCCGCGCTGATCGGTGCCGGCGCGTCGGGGCCGAGGCTTGAAGAGCAGCTTGGCGAGCAGGGGTTGACGATGCGCTTCTACCCGCAGTCGTTCGAGTGCTCGACGCTCGGGGGCTGGGTGGCGACGCGGGCTGGCGGCCACTTCGCGACGCGTCTGACGCACATCGACGACGTCGTCGAGTCTGTCCGCGCGATCACTCCGACCGGGCTGTGGCAGTCGCGCAGGCTGCCCGGGTCGGGCGCCGGCCCCAGCCCCGACCGGATGCTGCTCGGCTCCGAGGGAACTCTCGGCGTTATCACCGAGGCATGGGTCCGGGTCCAGCCCCGCCCCGACCATCGCGCTTCGCAGGCGGTCCGCTTCGCCGACTTCCTTGTCGGCGCAGAGGCTGCGCGCGAGATCGTTCAGAGCGGCCTCGATCCCGCCAACTGCAGGCTCCTCGATCAGCTCGAAGCCGGACAGACCGGCGCCGGTGACGGGACCCATTCGGTTCTCGTTGTTGGGTTTGAGTCAACCGATGCGCCGGTCGCCCGCGATCTTGAGCGGGCACTTGAGATAGCCGCCGCCCACGGCGGCGAGTGGGATCCTCCGTCGCAGTCGCGCCCTGCGGCCGAGGGCAACTGGCGCGAGGCGTTCATCAAGATGCCCTACATCCGCGACATGCTTGTGCAGCTCGGCGTGATGGCCGACACCTTTGAGACCGCGATCACCTGGGACCGTTTTCCCGCGTTCCACGAGGCGGTCGTGGGCGCAACGCGCGAGGCGCTTGGCGAGCCATGCCGAGTCAGTTGCCGTTTTACCCACCTCTATCCCGACGGGCCGGCTCCCTACTACACGGTCCTTGCTCCGGCTCGCCGCGGCGACGAGATCGCCCAATGGCACCGTATGAAGCAGGCGGCCGGCGACGCGATCATCGCCGCGGGCGGGACGATCACGCACCACCATGCGGTTGGGCGCGATCACCGCCCCTGGTACGACGAGCAGCGTCCCGACCTTTTCGCACGCGCATTGGGCGCCGCGAAGCGCGAGCTCGACCCTTCCGGGATTCTCAATCCTGGTGTACTGATTGACTAGAGGCTTCGGGAGATCTAGATGAGCTCTGCAAAGTCCACACGCCCCATCGTCACATTCCTGATCGTTTCGATCGGGCTCTTCATGGTGACGCTCGACAATCTCGTTGTATCGACGGCGCTGCCGGTGATCCGCGTAGACCTCAACGCCCCGCTCGAATCGCTCGAGTGGATGGTCAACGCATACACGCTGAGCTACGCCGTCTTCCTTCTGACCGGCGCCGCCCTCGGCGACCGTTTTGGTCGCCGCAAGATGTTCGCGATCGGGGTTCTCGTCTTCTCGCTGGCGTCGGCCGCCGCCGCGCTGGCACCTAGCGCCGACGCGCTCGTCACGGCTCGCGCAATCCAGGGGCTGGGAGCGGCGCTTGTAACTCCGCTCTCGCTGACGCTGCTGTCGGAGGCGGTTCCCGACGGCAAGCGCGGACTTGCGATCGGCGCCTGGTCGGGCGTGTCCGGGCTTGGCGTGGCGATGGGTCCGGTAGTCGGCGGTGCGATCACGGAGGGGATCTCTTGGCAGTGGATCTTCTGGGTCAACGTGCCGATCGGCCTCGTAATTGCACCGCTGGCTGCCTGGAAGCTGATCGAGAGCTTCGGCCCTGACCGCGGCCTCGATCCGCGCGGCCTGATCCTCGCGATCGTCGGGCTCTTCCCGCTGACGTTCGGAATCGTCCGCTCAAGCGCGCTCGGTTGGGGAAGCTCAACGGTTCTGATCTCGGTCGCAGTTGGCATCGTGATGATCGGTTTCTTCCTGCTTCACGAGAGCCGCGCCAAAGAGCCGATGCTGCCACTGCGTTTCTTCCGAAGTCGCGCATTCTCGGCAACCAACGCCGTCTCC
The DNA here is from genome assembly GCA_009699565.1 of Actinomycetota bacterium. GTDB lineage: Bacteria > Actinomycetota > Thermoleophilia > Solirubrobacterales > Solirubrobacteraceae > F1-60-MAGs163. The sequence goes on from WLNX01000009.1 coordinate 12,491, forward strand.
TTCGTGATGTTCTTCGGCATCTTCGGCTCGATCTTCTTCCTCTCGCAGTACTTCGTGACGGTGCAGGGACTCACGCCGCTGCAGTCCGGCATCCGCATCCTCCCCTGGACTGCAATGCCGATCTTCATCGCGCCGATCGCCGGTCTCCTCTCCGACCGGATAGGCGCGCGGCCACTGATGGTTGCGGGGTTGGCGCTGCAGGCCTTCGCGATCGCCTGGATCGCACGGATAACCGCAGTGGACACGGCCTACGTCGAGTTCATCCCCGCCTTCATCGCCGGCGGCGCAGGCATGGCGCTGGTCTTTGCGCCTTCGGCCAACGCCGTCCTCTCGTCGGTCAGGCCGATCGAAGCGGGCAAGGCCTCGGGCGCGACCAACGCGATCCGCGAACTTGGCGGCGTCGCCGGAGTGGCGGTTCTGGCATCGGTGTTCGCTGCCGCGGGCGGCTACGCATCACCGCAAGATTTCGTTGACGGCGTCCGCTCGGCGCTGCCTGTCGGCGCCGCGGTCCTCGCAGCCGGGGCGCTGATCGCGCTGCTGATTCCGCGGCAGGGAGCTCCCGGTACGACCGGTTCGCGGGCAACCGACGCGCCGACTCGCGAGGCCTCGCTAACCTCGGTTCCGTGAGCAAGTTTGAAGGCAAGAACCTCGCCGCGATCCGCGAGGCACTCGATCAGCACAACGCCAGTTGCCCCGTGCCGGGAAACGCGATCCTGCTGAACCCCGTTGACCACCAGCTGATCGGCTGGGATGAGCTCTGGGGGCTGCCGGTTATCTCCGATGACCGCGTGCCGACCAAACGGGTGCGGATTCAGTGCGACGGGTCAGCGTTTGGGATCGAGGACGAGGTCGCCGACGCGGTCGCGCGCGAGCAGCCGGTGGAGGTTCCGGTCGTCGTTCCTGTGGGCCCGGGCGAAGAAGACATGCCGCAGTTCGACGACGACGACCTGCCGCGCGGCTAGGCAGGCGCAACTTCAAGCTGCCGGCCGAAGGCGCGCTCAAAGAGCTCGCCCTCGCGTGAAACGGCCCAGCGTGGAACCTCGGCAGGGCCGTCGGCAACCAGCTCGAGGCTGACGCTCTTGCCGTTGACCGAGGCGCGGGTCTCGGTGACGAGCTGGTCGCGGCTGCGTTCCAGGTCCTCGGCGAGGCGCAGCAGCACGGAGCAGCGGTCGAGCAGTTCGGCGTCACCGTCCTTCATCAGCCCTGCGAACGGACCGAGGCTTGGCATTCCCTTGCGGTGATAGCGGATAATCTGGCCAATCAGTGCGACTTCGCGCGGCGAGAAGCCCGGCAGTCCGGCGTTGAGTACGAGATAGCGCGAGTGCTTGTGGTGGTCGTCGTAGTCGACTGCCACACCGATGTCGTGCAGTAGGCAGGCCGCCGAGAGAAGTTCGCGCTCGTCGTCGCTGCGGGCGTGCAGGCCGGCAGCGCCGAGCTGATCGAAAAGCCCAAGCGCGAGCGACTCAACGTGGCGCGTGTGGGTGGCGTGCGGGTCGTACTGGGCGGCGAGGTTCTGGACGCTTGCGCGGCGCACGTCCTCGAAGCGCGGCTCGTCGCGCTCGGCCAGCAGCCGTTCGAAGAAGATCCCCTCGCGCAGGCCGGCCTCGGTCACCTCAATCCCCTTGAAGCCGCCGACTTCGAGAACCTCGGAGACGACAATCGCGCCGGCAAGGATGATGTCGCCGCGGGCCGGCTTGATTCCCGCCACCCGACCCCGCTCTGCAGGTTCCATCCCCGCCAGTCTTTCGATCAGCTGGTCAAGATGCGAACGCTTGATCGTGAAGCCCTGAACGCCAAACTCGGCGATCCCCTCAGCCCGCTGGATTGCCGCAGCAAGGTTGCGGACCGTCCCGCCGATGCCGACGATCCGGGGCCCTCCGGAGGTGAGCCAGTCGGCCGAGGCCAGCTCGCCGGCAATGTGCGCACGCAGCTTGCCGATCGCCTTCGCGCTTGCAGTCCCGTCTGTGGGCAGGAACCGCTCCGTCATCCGCACCGCGCCAAGCGGCCACGACGCCAGCGACTGCGCGACGCGGTCCCTAACCGAGATCAGTTGGAGTGAGCCGCCGCCAAGGTCAAGCACGGTGCCGCTCTGAAGGTCGGTCGAGTTGATCGCTGCGAGGTAGCCGTAGTGGGCCTCCTCCTCTGGCGAGAGAACTCGGATCTGCAGCCCAAGCTCGTCGCGTGCGCGCGCCAGTACCGAGTCGGCGTTGCTCGCATCGCGGATTGCGCTGGTAGCCACGGCCTCAATCTCGTCGGCCGGCAGTTTTGAGGCCGCGCAGAACTGCGCGAAGACGTCGATCGTCGCAAGCGCGCGTTCCTGTCCGCGCTCGGTCAGCTCGCCGGTCTTGCCGCCGCCAGCGAGGATCCTCACCGGCTCGTAGATCTCGTCGGTTCGCCGCCACCAGGCGCCCAGTGGAGGCTCGGCGTCTTCCGCGCGCCAGAACGAGCTGAGGCGCCGTTCCCGTGAGGCGACTGCGGAATGCGATTCAAAGACGACGAGGCGGAAGGAGTTCGACCCGAGGTCGATCACCGCCAGCCTTGAGTCGCCCTCAGTCGCCACGCTCGATCAGCTCAATCCGGTAGCCGTCAGGGTCGCGCACGAAGCAGAGCCTCGAGCCGCCTTCGCGGATTGAATACGGCTCGCGCTCCGGTGTGATCCCCTGCTCGGCAAGCTTCGCGAGTGTTTGATCGAGGTTCCCGGCGCTGATCGCGATGTGGTTGTAACCGGTGCCGAGCTCGTACGAGTCGACGCCGAAGTTGTAGGTCAGCTCGAGTCGCGGCATCTCGCCGTCTCCGGGAATGTTCATGAAGACGTTGATCGCCTCGTCCCGGATCGGCATCCGCCCGACCTCTTCGAAGCCGAGCGCCTTGTAGAACTCAACCGAGCGGTCGATGTCGGTGATTCGATAACAGGTGTGCAGGAACTCCGCCATCGCCGTAGCGTAGCCTGAGCACATGATCATTGAATCCTCCGAGCTCCCCGACTTCCTGACCAACACCTACCTAGTTGGCGAACCCGGCGGCGTCGGCTTCTTCGTGGACGCGGGCGGGCCGGTCGCGCCGCTGATCGAGGCCGCCAACCGCCACCTGATCACGCCGACCCACGTTCTGCTGACTCATCACCACTACGACCACGTCTGCGACCTCGACGCGCTGCTCGAGGCCTACCCGGGAATTGAGGTTCTGATCCATCCTGCCGAGCGCGCCGAGGTGCCCGCGGCAACCGGCGATCTGCTGCCAGGAACGCCGGTTCAGATCGGGCCGCTCGAAGTCGAGGTGCTCCACACTCCGGGCCACACGGCCGGCATGTGCTCGCTTCTTATCAACGGCAATCTCTTCACCGGGGACACTCTTTTCAAGAACTCGGTCGGCGGCGTGCGGGCGCCCGGCTCGACCAGCTACGCCGACCTCCACGGCTCGATCATGGAGACGCTGATGACGCTCCCGCCCGAGACGGTTGTTCATCCCGGCCACTCGGAGGCGACGACGATCGGCGAGGAGTGGGAGGGCAACGGCTTCATCCGCATCTGGCGCGGGCTCGATCCGGAAGGAACCGGCGAGTGCACCGCGATGGGTGACCCAGCCACGCTGATCCTGCTTGGCGATGACTACGACGGTGGCTACAAGGCTTGGGTGCGTTGGCCCGACGGCAGCGACGACCTCGTGCCCGGCTCGCAGATCGAGACTGCGACCTAGCGCCGCTGGCCCTGATCGCCCGGCGCTTCGAGGCGCTGGATCTGGAGCAGGCTCGTGGTCCCCGGCTGTCCGCTCGGAAGGCCGGCAGTGATTCCAACCCGCTGCCCCGGTTTGCACCAGCCAAGCTCAACAACGCGCCTGGCTGAGTCGGCGATCAGCTCTTCGGTCGTCTCGTGCCGTCGCTGCAGCGCGGCGGTGACGCCCCACAGCAGGCCGCAGCGTCGAACCGTTTCGCGGCCGGGGGAGAGCGCATAGATCGGCACGGTCGGTCGATGCGCCGAGACCAGCCGCGCAGAGCGGCCGGAGAGCGTAGGTACGACGATTGCGTCTAGCTCAAGTTCGCTGGCAGCGGCAACGGCCTTGTGGGCGACCGTGTAGCCGGGATCGCGCGCGTCGCGGCGGACGCGCTGCTCGTTCCAGCGCTTGTACGGGGCCTCACGCTCGGTCGTGCGGGCAACCGAGTCCATCATCGCCACCGCTTCCACCGGGTACGCCCCGACGGCCGTCTCTTGGGAGAGCATCACGGCGTCAGTTCCGTCAAGGATTGCGTTTGCGACGTCGGCCACCTCGGCGCGCGTCGGGCGCGCCGAGCGCACCATCGAGTCGAGCATCTGCGTCGCGGTGATCGATGCCCGTGCGTGCTCGCCGGCGAGTCGCAGCAGCCGCTTCTGGACCATCGGCACGTCCTCGATCGGCAGCTCGATTCCGAGGTCGCCTCGAGCGACCATGATCGCGTCGCTGACGCGGACGATGTCCTCGGCGCGGGCAACCGCTTGGGGCTTCTCAATCTTTGCGATCAGCGGAACCCGCGTGTGCTCGCGAAGTTCGGTCACCTCTTCGGGCTTGCGAACAAAGCTCAGCGCAACCATGTCGACGCCGATCTCGATCCCCGCGCGCAGGTGCTCAAGGTCTTCCTCGGGCACCGAGGGAAGCTCGTCGGCCGGTCCCGGAATGTTCAGCCCCTGACGCGAGACGATGATCCCGCCCAGTTCAACTTCGCAGTCGAACTCAAGATCCCCCGGCCGCAGCGTGGTTACGCGCAGCCGAACCGAGCCGTCGGCGAGGTAGACCGATTCACCGACCTCGACCGCCGATGCGAGCCCCGGCCAGTTGACCGTCAGGTGGCCGCTGTTGCCTGGCTTGTCATCGTTCAGGTGGCAGCTGAAGGTCACCTTGTCGCCGACGCGCAGCAGTGTTTCGCCATCTTCAATCTGGCCGATGCGGATCTTTGGGCCGGGCAGATCCTGCAGAATCGCGACCGCCCTGCCGGCGCGCTCCGATGCCTCGCGTACCAGCCGCGCAGTCTCGGCGTGGAGCTCGTGGTTGCCGTGGCTGAAGTTGAGCCGTGCCACGTCCATCCCGGCGTTGACCATCGCGAGCAGCACTTCGGGGTCGGTCGAAGCGGGGCCGATCGTTGCGACGATTTTCGTTCTGCGCTGGGCCATCTCACACCAACGCTACAGCGCGAGTGGCAAAACGCTCACACATCGGCGCCCACGCGCGGGTCAGCTAGCTGCAGTGAACTTGCCGTCGACCAGCAGCTCGGCTCCGTCGGCCGTCAGCCGGCCGCCTTCGCGCAGGTCGCAGATCAGGTCCCAGTGGAGTGCGCTCTCATTGCGGCCTCCGGTCTCCGGGTAGGAGCGGCCGAGTGCGAGGTGGACGGTGCCGCCGATCTTCTCGTCGAACAGGATCGAACCGACCGGGCGAGTGATGCCGAAGTTGGTCCCAATTCCGATCTCTCCGAGCCTCCGCGCGCCCTCGTCGGTCCCGAGCGCCTGTTGCAGGTAGTCGTCGCCGCGCTCGGCGTGCGCCTCGGTTACCAGCCCGTTTCGGAAGACCAGTTCGACTCCCTCAACGTCAACTCCTGATGGGCTGCTGCGGATCGTAAAGCGGACCTTTCCCTCGGCGCTGTTCTCCACCGGGCCGCTGAAGACCTCGCCGCTCGGCATGTTGCGCCGTCCATCGCTGTTGACCCAGCTGCGGCCTTTTACGCTCAGTGTCAGGTCGGTGCCTTCGGCCTCGATCCGCAGCTCGCGCACTCCCTGCAGGCGGTCGATCAGGCTCGCTTGGAACGCGCCCAGTTCGCCCCACGCGGCAGGCGGGTCGGGCCTGTCAAGGAAGGTCGCTCCCCGCACGAAGGCGGCAAACTCCTCCAGCTCCATGCCCGCAAGCTGGGCGCCGGCCTCGGTCGGCCAAAGCGTCGAGCACCAGCGCTTCTTCATCGTCCGTTCGCGCAGCGGACGGCGTGCGCGGGCGGCGCGGGCAATCCGCGAGGGGTCTACGCCCGCCAGTTCGCGCGCGTCGGCGGGAGCCTGGATCCCCAGGACCGCTGTCAGTTCTTTCGCTTCCGCCATCGCAACATCGTCGAAGTCGTCGAGCTGCGTGTCACGCGCGTTCTCGTAGAAGTTCCCCGCCTGTCCGGGGAGCTCCACTGACAGCGTCGGCCAGGCTTCGCGCGCCAAGACCGCGGCCTGCAGCGCCAGCAGCAGTTCCGACGCGAGCGGGGTGGAGCGGATCACAATCTTCTGGTGCGCTTCTACCTCCAGGCACCAGCCGATCAGAAGCTCCGCCATCTCAGCGGGGTCGATCACTTCGGCAACGCGCTCCCCTGGGCTCTTCATGGAGCCTTGATGTCGGGAAACCATTCCTTGCAGTGCTCGCGCAGGCTGCTGCGGACAAACTGCCGCTCCTCCTGGCTCGCCATCCGGAGCCTCGCCAGTAGTTCGCTCTGGCCCTCGGTCGAGACGCCGTTGATCGTCCAGCTCAGTGCGAGCCGCTCGAACAGGAACTCCATCGCCCGGTGCCAGGCGTCCTCCTGAGACAAGAGGTTGCCTTCAATCGTCTTCTGGTATTGGGCCCGCGTCTTTGGGCTCATCACGCAGCCCAGCTCAAGCACCATCCCGTCCTCGGAGTGGTACTCGGCGGTTGGTGCGTCCGGCATCGGCGTCGGCGCGTCCCCTTCACGCGAGCGGCGCCGCGAGCGGCGGCCCATCAGGTTGTCGCTGCGGCGTGTTCGAGCTGCCCGCGCACATCGCCGGTCAGCGGATCGGTGTGCCCGGCCCAGGCGGTGGCCGGGTCCAGTGCGGCCAGCTTCAGCATCGAAGCGCGCGCCATCTCGGTGTCCTGGTTGAAGGCCGAATGAGGCACGCGCGCGTGGCCCTTCAGCCCGGTCTGAGGATCGAGCGTGTAGAAGCAGTCGCTGACCAGCGCCAGCCGGTCCGATTCACGCCAGAGGCCGATCAGGCCGGGGGCGTGGCCGGGGAGGTGGATCACCTTGAAACCGGCAATCTCGTCGCCTTCCTCAAGCGTGCCGCTGATCTTCACCGGGCCGCCGTCCCATCCGGCCAGCAGCTTCGGCATCAGCTTGCGGCCAAGCGGGTTCAGCAGTTCGAGCTTGAAGTAGTGCTCGCCGCCGTCACCTTCGGCGTCGGCAACCTCGGCCGGGTGGCAGAAGACTGGAGA
>WLNX01000090.1 GCA_009699565.1 Actinomycetota bacterium
CCGGAGCGGTTGAACGGGGCAGTCTCGAAAACTGTTGTGCGGGTAACCCCTGTACCGAGGGTTCGAATCCCTCCCCCTCCGCTTACGTTCCGTGATGGCGGGCCCACCGAGGTACTTCCAAGTCATCTGTTGGAGAACGACAACCGTCGCGCCACTGACCTTTGGCACACGACGAGAAGCTCTCGGACCAAGCCTAATAAGGGACCGGCTCCAGACTAGGCTCATGGCTTGTAACGAGCTGTGGAACCGGGCGCAGCGGTCGCTGTCGCCCAATCCCAAGCTGAGCCGCTTAACCGCAGCTTAATCGTCACATCGGAAATTCCGGCCGGTCTAAGTATTCGACCGCCAACCCCAAAAGGAAGCAACCCCGATGCCGCGCACTATCCGCTCCATTTCAATCGCCCTTCTCTCGCCGCTGCTGCTGGCGCTGATGGCGGCGGGTGCAGCCGCACACCCGGGCAAGCCGGCATCTCACGCTCCACCGGCACCGCCCGCCAAGTATGCGGTCAACGGAGCCGGCAACAACCTCGGCAACCCAGCTTGGGGCGCCTTTGGCGCTGACCTCCTTCGCCGCGCCCGCGCCGCTTACGGCGACGGTCTCTCATCCCCCGCCGGCGCCACACGGCCGGGCGCGCGCGCACTCTCTAACGCCCTCAGCGCGCAGAGCGACGACGCGCTGAACGACCGGCAGATGTCGGACTTCGTCTACGTCTTCGGTCAGTTCCTCGACCATGACATCGACCTTTCAACGACCTCCTCCTCCGAGTCGTTCCCAATCCCTGTCCCGGCTGGAGACCCGTCGTTCGACCCAAGCTCAACCGGCACGAAGACGATCGGCTTCACGCGCTCCACCTTCAACAGCGCCGGCAGAGGCAACCGAGCGCGTCAGCAGACCAACACCGTCACAGCTTTCGTCGACGGATCACAGGTCTACGGCTCCGACAGCGCCCGCGCAGCCGCGCTGAGGAGCTTCAGCGGGGGACGCCTGAGGACGAGCAGCGGGAACATGATGCCGCTCAACACCAACGGCCTTCCCAACGCTAATGACGCCCACATAGTTGCCGACTCCAAGCTGTTCCTCGCCGGCGACGTTCGCGCCAACGAGAACGTTGAGCTGACCTCGCTGCAGACGCTGTTCGTGCGCGAGCACAACCGGCTCGCCGCGCAGATCGCTGCCCGCAAGCCGAACCTGAACGACGAGCAGATCTTCCAGGACGCCAGGTCGATCGTTATCGGCGAACTGCAGGCGATCACCTACAACGAGTTCCTGCCGGCCCTGCTGGGGAGCGGCCGCCTGCCGGCATACCGCGGCTACGACCCGCGGGTTAACCCGGGGATCGCGAATGAGTTTTCGACCGGCGCCTTCCGCTTCGGCCACAGCCTGCTGGACGGAGAGATCGGACGACTCAACAACGACGGCAGCGAAACGCCGCAGGGGGCGATCGCACTGCGCAACGCCTTCTTCAACCCGACTGTCTTCGACCCGGCCCTGCCGAACCACGAAGGCGACATCGACCCGTTCCTGAAGTCGGCGGCAAGCGGAACCGCGCAGGAAGTTGACCTGAAGATCGTTGACGACGTACGCAACTTCCTCTTCGGCCCTCCCGGTTCAAGCGGACTTGACCTGGCGGCGCTGAACATCCAGCGCGGCCGCGACCACGGCCTCGCCGACTACAACACGATGCGCGCCGCCTACGGCCTGCCCCGCGTGACGACCTTCAGCCAGATCAGCCCGGACCCGGCAACCGCAGCGGCGCTGCAAAGCGCCTACGGCAGCGTCAACGACGTGGACCTTTGGGTCGGCGGCCTCGCCGAGAAGCACGTGAGCGGCGGCTCGCTCGGGCCGCTCTTCACGCGGATGGTCGCCGACCAGTTCTCACGGCTGCGCGACGGCGACCGGCTCTTCTACGAGCGCACCCTTCGCGGAGCCGAGCTGGATCAGGTTCGCTCGACCACGCTGGCCAAGGTGATCAAGGCCAACACTGCCCTGACGAACGTCCAGGCCAACGTCTTCTTCAACGGCCACTAGACCACGCGGAGCAGGCCGCCCGGCGGCGCGGGATCGCTTCCCGAGGCGCTGGGCATAAGGTTCGCGCTGTGCCCGCAAAGATTGAAGAGACGACAACCGACGGCCACGCCACGGTCACACTGACCTCGGCGAGCGGAGAGCTGGAAGCGACTTATGCGCCTGGCACCGGAATGGTCTGCTGCTCGCTGCGACGCCGGGGCGAAGAAATGCTCGGCCAGCGCGGCGGCCTGGCCGCCTATGCCGAGAAGGGGTCCACCTTCGGGATTCCGCTGCTCTACCCGTGGGCGAACCGGCTGGCAGCGATGAGCTACTCGTTCGAAGGCACCGACGTGACTCTGGACGCTGCGAGCTCGCCGCTGCACTTTGACGCGGCCGGACTCCCGATGCACGGCGTTCTCGCCGCCTCGCCGTACTGGGAGCTGACCGATACCGGCGCCGACGACAACTCCGCCCAGTTGCAGGCGCGGCTCGACTTCTCGGCCCACAGTGAACTGGCGGCAGCATTCCCCTTCCGCCACATGCTGGAGATGGGCGTGGCGCTAGACGACGAGACGCTGACAGTGACAACGACCGTGATCCCAACCGGCGACGGGCGAGTGCCGGTGGCCTTCGGCTACCACCCCTACCTCGCGCTGCCGGGCGGCTCGCGAAGTGGGGTCGAGATTGAGCTGCCGGTCGTGCGTCACGCGCTGCTCGGTGCAGACGGACTGCCTACCGGCGAAACCGAAGCGGCAAGTGGAGCGAAGGCGCCGCTCGCAGAGCGCTCGTTTGACGACCTCTTCGACGAGCTAAGTGACCCGAAGCAGTTCCGGCTTGCCGGGCCGGGCAGCGAGATCTCCGTTGAGTTTGATCGCGGCTACAACTTTGCCCAGGTATACGCGCCGGCCGACCAACCCTTCATCTGCTTTGAACCGATGACCTCGCCGACCAACTCCCTGGTCAGTGGTGATCGGCTTGCCACGGTTGCCCCCGGAGAACAGTTTCAGGCCTCGTTCTCGATCCGCGCCCAGAGCCGGGGGGCCGGTATGATCGCGCGATGAAGACACGAATCCTCGCAGTCGCAGCCACACTCGCCGTCGCCGCAGCACTCGCAGGCTGCGGCTCTTCCAGCTCGGCAAGTTCCGGCACCGCCACCGAGTCAAACAGCGAAGGAACAAAGCTGGTCACCCGGCTGCTGGAGGACGTGAAGACGAAGAACAAGGACGACCTCGAGAAGTTCCTCACCCCCAACTGGCTGCTGCAACGCGCCACCGGCGGGCCGCTGACAAAGAGCGAGTTCATCAACGGGCTGCCGGAGCTGAGCGCCTACAAGATCGAAAACGTCAAAGCGCTCGAATACGACGACACGATGACCGTCGCTTTCGTCGCCACAACCGACCTCGTCGTCGACGGCACCAAGTTCCCGGGAACGCCCGCGCCCTACCTGAGCTCGTTCATCCAGGTTGACGACCAGTGGTACCTGATGGCGCACGCCAACCTCAATAAGCCCAAGTAGCCGCCGCATGCTGACGCTCGCCGACCTCGCAGAGCTCGCCGCAGAGCACGCCGACGAGCTATCCGCGCCCGTCGCCAGCTTCGACATCGGCGGCCGCGAGTTCGACTTCGACGCCGCCCCGGCGATCATGGGAGTCGTCAATATGTCGCGCGACTCGTGGTACCGCGAGAGCGTCGCTCCGTCGGTCGAGTCGGCAATCGCGCGCGGCAGGGTGCTCGCCGCGCAGGGCGCAGACATCATCGACATTGGCGCCGAGTCAACGATCCTCGACGCCGAGCGCGTCGGGGCGGACTCCCAGATCGAGCAGCTCGTGCCGGTGATTGAGGCTCTGCGCGCCGACAACATCCTCGTCTCGGTGGAGACCTACGAACCGGCCGTGGTAGAGGCCTGCCTGAAGGCCGGAGCCAACCTGCTGAACCTGACCGGCACGGCCCACCACGAGGAGATCTTCGCGCTGGCGGCCCAGTACGACGCGGCGATCGTGCTCTGCTTCGTCCAGGGCGACAACGTCCGCGAAGTCGGCGCCGTGACTTTGGACGGAGATCCGCTGCCGGAGATGATCGCCCACTTCGAACCTCGGATCGCGGCCGCAAGAGCGGCCGGAGTGGAGCGGCTGTTCGTTGATCCGGGACTCGGCTTCTACTACTCAAACCTTGAGGACGGCGACGAGCGCGTGCGCCACCAGGCACGGATCTTCATCAACACCTTCCGCATGCGCGTGCTTGGCTTGCCGGTCTGCCACGCGCTCCCCCACGCCTTTGACTACTTCGAGGACGAAGTGCGAAGCGCCGAAGGCTTCTTCGCAGTGCTCGCATCACTCGGCCGCACCAGCCTCTTTCGCACCCACGAGGTGCCGCGCGTTCGGGCGGTGCTGCGGACGATCGGCGCGATCAACGGCGCTTAAGGACAGAGCGCGAGGGCAACGCCCTCTTCGCCGCTCGGCGAAACCTCAAGCGCGAGCAGATCAAGGCCGGCTGCCGTGATCACCGCTTCCAGCCCTGCCGGGGTGTGCCGTGCCGAGCGCAGCAGCCGCACCGGCCTGCCTGCGCGCAGAGTGAAGGGGCCGTCCTCGAACTGAAGCTGAAGATCTTCCGAGGGCTCAAGCCACGCGCCGACCGCAGCCTGTGCGCCTGCCCCCGGATCATCCAGCGCCGAGACGGTGATCGCAGCCTGGCCCTGCTCGATTCCGGCGTCCTCGCAGAGCGCCCAAAGCCAGTCACGAGTGAGCTGGTTGTCGTACTGGGCAGTGATCCGCTCCAACGCCCCCTCACCCTCGGGAAGCAGATTGGCGCTGACGGCGAGCATGTCGCCGGAGCGCAGCAGAGCCAGCGCCGCGGAGATAGCCGGGAAGACCTCCATGCCCGGAAGGATTCCGTAGAGCGTGACGACCCTCTTGCCAGGCGCCTCGCCGATCATCTGCGGCAGGTCCTCCGCGGCCTGGCCGAGATCGCAGACGACCGGCCGGCGCAGCAGCGCGCCGCCTGCGCCGGTCAGCTGATCGGCGGCAATCTGCAACAGAGGAAGACTGACGTCAACGGGGCTGGCGACAACCGGGCCGCCAGGAGGGAGCGACTCGAGCAGATTGCGTTCCTTTGCGCCGTCGGCGCAGCCAAGGCCGATCACATGAACTCCGGTCTCGTCGAGATGCTCCCCGATCAAGCGGTTGACGGCGTCATAGGCCTGCATTCCGTCGCCCTGATCGCGTGCCGGCGAGAAGGCCGCGGCAATCGCTCGCCAGAGACGCGCCTGACGGACGCTGAGGTAGTGCTGACGGGTGGCGATCTCGCCGGCGGCGAAGCCTTGGCTAAGTTCCGCCGCGACCGACGCCGGATGGACGCTGCGGTGGACGCATACGTCGATGAACGGCGGGGCGGGATGATTGGCGGTCACGAGGCGAGAATACGCTCTGCGGGGCAAGGCAGGCCGCGCCGCAGCGCGCGGCGTGGCAAGCTTCACCGTGAAACGCAAACGACTTATCGGAGAAATTTGACATGGGGATTCTTGACGACAAGGTGGCAATCGTCACCGGCAGCGCACGCGGCATCGGACGGGCAACGGCAGAGATGCTCAGCGAGCACGGGGCCAAGGTCCTGATCAACGACCTCGACGGCGACGTCGCAAAGCAGACCGCCGACGAAATTGCCGGCGAAACCGCCGTCTACGCAGGCGACCTGACCGACCCTTCGGCACCGGCCGAGCTGGTCAAGACGGCGATCGACGCCTGGGGCAAGATCGACATCATCGTCAACAACGCCGGATACACGCTTGACGCGCCGGTTCACAAGATGAGCGACGACTGGTTCCAGCGGATGCTCGACATTCACGTCGTGGCTCCGTTCAGGATCGTCCGCGAAGCCGCTCCGTACCTGCGCGAGCCCGCCAAGAAGGAGAAGGAGGAAGGCGTCGAGGTCTTCCGCAAGATCGTCAACGTCTCGTCGATCTCCGGAACGATGGGCAACGCTGGCCAGGCCAACTACGCAGCCGGCAAGGCAGCGGTAGTCGGACTGACGAAGACGCTCGCCAAGGAGTGGGGCCAGTTCAAGATCAACTGCAACGCTGTTGCCTTCGGCTACATCGAGACGCGCCTAACAGCCTCAAAGGACGAGGAAAACACGATGGAGATCGACGGCGAGAAGGTGCAGCTCGGAATTCCGGACCAGATGCGCGGCATGGCATCGATGCTGATTCCGATCGGCCGCCCGGGAACTCCCGAAGAGGCCGCAGGCGGCGTCTTCTTCCTCTGCACGCCGTGGAGCAACTACGTTCACGGGCAGACGCTGAACATCACCGGTGGCCAGTTCACCGGCATGACCACCTAGAGGACTCAGCCGCCCGGATAGGGCGCAAGCCTGAAGCCGCTGGAACCGCTGGCGCTGCGTACGAAAGACCCTGTCTCTCGGCGCAGACGCCACGGTGCCGGCAGCACGCCCGAGCGCTTGCCGAGCAGCGTCGGGAGAATCTGGACCGCCTTCGGGCAGTCCGTGGAGCCAAAGGTCGTGATCGAGTAGCGGCCCTTCTTGACCGTGAACCTGCTGCCGATCGGGTCGTCGTTGCCGACCGTGAAGAATGGGCCGCAGCGGTACTCGCCGCGGGACGGGAAGGTTCCCGCTCCTTCGGTGGCGGCGAAGACGCGGCGCGCCGTGAAGCTGAGCGAGCCGCGCGTGAAGCGGGTTGTGGCATCGCTGACTGCGTCGGTGCGCCAGGTGCCGTCAGGGTCGCTGGTGCCATAGAGCAGCGCGAAGAACTCGCGGCCCGCCGCTCCGCAGCTAAGCGCCGTCGAGGAGCGCTGGACGCGGTAACGACCGGTCGCGATCAAGACGCCGCCGACCCTTCCCGAGTGCGCGACAGAGAGGTACGGGCAGCCGAATCCCGGTGGCGACGTCAGCACTGCGGCAGAGCGCTTGACGCTGAAGCGGGCGCCGGTGGGACTGACGAAGCCGGTCGGCTTTGAAGCCGGCTTCCAGCCGCCCGGAAGCTTGGCCGTCCAAGCCCGCTGGAACTCGGTGAACTGGCTGGCAGCTTCGTCGCAGCTGAACCCCTCGGTCGTCGCGAGGTCGTAGGCCCGCGCAGGAAACGAGACCTTCCCCACGCGCGACTGCTGCAGCACCTGGTAGGTCGCAGGACACGCCGTCATCGCCGGCGCCTCAGCAGCCGAGGCCGACGACGCTGCCGCTGCCGCCGCCGCCGCCGCCGCGAGCACAGCTACTCCTGCGGA
>WLNX01000091.1 GCA_009699565.1 Actinomycetota bacterium
TGGATCGTTCCCGGGAGCTTAGGGTTCGGCGTGTCGGTCTTCGCCATGATCGCGACGTTTGCGCCCTCTTCTGCTAGGCGCACTGCGATCGCCAGCCCGATGCCGCGGCTGCCTCCCGACATGAAAACTGTCCGGCCCTTGAAGTCGTCCACTGGGATCCCTTTCGGTCGCCCGCCCGATCATCGAACGCGGCTTGACGGGAGGCTACCGAGTGAGCGCCTCCAAGGGTTTCCACTGCGCGTCCGCGCGTCCGCCCGGATGCCTATGGTCAGCTGCATGGGAAAAGTCTCCGGTCTAGTCCTGCCAGGTCTGTTTGTGCTCGCGTGGGTATTCGCGCTGACCGGCCAGTCGCCCCCGGGTGATGTCCCCGGCGAGCTGAAAGACGTCACCTATCTGCGCTGGATGCTCTACATGGCCGGCTGGGTCTTCCTTTCGTCATCGGTGATGCACACCGTGTTTGCGAAGAAGATGGCCGAATCGATCGGTTGGAAGACGAACGGTTTCCAGTACGAAATCGGCTTCGTAAGCCTCGGTTTGGGGCTCGGCAGCCTCTATGCCAGCCAGCATGGCAAGGAGGCCTGGATCGCAATCGCGATCCCGATCGTTTCCTTCCTCGCGCTCGCAGGAATAAACCACGTTGTCGAGATTGTGCGCGAGAAGAACTTCGCTCCGAACAACACGATGATTTTGGTCTGGGACTTTGGCATGCCGATCTCGATCGTTGCGCTGCTGCTTTCGTCGAATACGATCTAGTTCGATGAAGATTCGTGCCGCAGTCCTTGAAGAGTTCGGGAAGCCGCTGGCGGTCCGGGACGTGGACCTCGCCGAACCGAAGGCCGGCGAGGTGCTGGTGCGTTTGGTCGCCTGCGGCGTTTGCCACACCGACCTCTACACAGCTTCAGGGGTCGACCCCTCCGGCTACGCGCCGACGGTGCTTGGCCACGAGGGGGCGGGGGTGGTCGAGGCGATCGGCCCCGACGTCACGTCGGTGGCGGTCGGCGATCACGTTGTGACGCTCTTCTCGCCGCAGTGCCGCGAATGCATCCACTGCCTCGACCCGCGCACAAATCTTTGCCTCGCGATCCGCGAGAAGCAGGGCGAGGGCTACCTGCCCGACGGCACTACGAGACTCTCGCTGGACGGCGAACCGCTGCGGCACTTCATGGGGACATCAACCTTCGCCGAGTACACGGTGATGCCGGAGATCGCGCTCGCGAACATTTCGAAGGAAGCGCCGCTCGACCACGCCTGTCTCTTCGCCTGCGGGCTCTCCACCGGTCTTGGCGCTGCGATCTACACGGCAAAGGTTCAGCCGGGGACAACCTGCGTCGTTTTCGGCGCGGGGATGGTTGGCCTTGGAGCCGTCGCCGGCGCGCGCCTGCAGGGCGCCGAGCGGATCATCTGCGTCGATCTCTCCGACGAGCGCCTCGAGCTGGCCCGCGGACAGGGCGCGACCGACACTTGGACCGCTGGCCCGGATACCGTCGAGCGTGTTCTCGAAGAGACCGGCGGCTTTGGCGCCGATTACACCTTCGAGGCGACTGGGCTTGTCTCGGTAATGCAGCAGGCCGTTGAGGCGGCGCGGATGGGCTGGGGCCTGTGCACCGTCGCCGGCGTTGCCGGCAAGGGTGAGACGCTTGACGTGATTCCGCGCTGGTTGATCACCGGCCGCCGAGTCTGCGGTTCGTCATTTGGAGGGGTCAAGGGCCGCGATCAGGTTCCGCAGCTGATCGACCGCTACCTCGAGGGCGAGATCGACGTTGACCCGTTCATCTCGCACAGCCTCACCCTTGACGAAGTTAATCGTGGCTTTGAGTTGATGGAAGCCCAAGACGGCATCCGCAGCGTCATCGCCTTCAGCTGAAGAGCGAGGCCCGCATCGCCGCGACGATCTCGTCCGGCCTGTCTTCTTGGAGGAAGTGTCCGGCGTTGGCGATCAAGACCTGCTCGCCGGCGCTCGGGATCAGTTCGACGAAGCGGTTGCCCGACTTCGGGTACGGGAAGATCGGGTCGTGGTCCGCGAAGGCGACCAGAGCGGGCTTGGTCCACTCGGCCAACGCGTCATGAACCGCCATCATCTCGGCGACGCCGGTTTCGTCGTTGTTGATCGGCACCAGCAGCGGGAACTGGTGGGCGCCGGCCTTGCTCTCGGCGTTCGGGAACGGGGCTTCGTAAGCGGCGATCACTTCCGGACTCAGATCGCTGGTGGTTGAGTTCTCGATGATCATCCCGACGGGAAGGTCGGTCGTCTTCTCGGCAAATTCGCGCCAGGCCATGAAGCCCTTGCTGACCCGGCCGGTAAAGATGCCGGTGTTCATGATCAGGAGCCGGCCAACCTGATCGGCGTGCTCGACGGCCCAGCGCAGCCCGATCGCTCCGCCCCAGTCCTGCACGACCACGGTCACGTCCTCAAGGTCGGCGATCTGATCCAAGTGCGCGTTGATGCTGTTGCAGTGGCGCTCGTAGGTGTACCACTGCTGATCGGTCGGCTTGTCGGAGCGGCCAAAGCCAACCAGGTCGGGGCAGATAACGCGCTTGCCGTCGGCGACCAGCAGGTCCAGCATCTTGCGGTAGAGGTAGGACCAGCTTGGCTCGCCGTGGAAGCAGAGCACCGGCTGCCCCTCTCCCTCGTCGAGATGATGGAGGCGCATCCCGTCGACTTCGACATAGTTCGGCTCGTACGCATAGCCGGGAAGGTTTATAAAGCGATCGTCGGGCGTGCGGAAGATTTCTGGCATGCGCACGATCCTATGAGAGTCCCTATTGGCGCCGCGGCGCGCCCGTGTCGAGTAACCTCGCCGAATGAATAAACTCGCGCCCCGCCGCCTTCTGACCGCTTCTGCCCTCTCGCTGCTTGGAGTTTGCCTGCTGGCCTCCAGCGCAGGCGCAAAAAGCAGCTACCGCGAGCCGGCGCTGACCGTCAACAAGGAGAAGCTGGCGGCCTCGCTGCACTGCCCCGTTCCGATCGTGCCTGGCGGCAAGCAGCCGATGATGCTCGTGACCGGCACCGGCTACACGGGCGCGCAGGCCTACCTGATTGGCAAGCCGGCTCTGCTCTACGGCAAGCGGCCAATCTGTTACGTCAACTTCCCCTACAAGACGACCGAAGACATCCAGATCTCGGCCGAGTACCTCGTCGCAGGCATCCGCTCGATGGCGAAGACCGCGCGCAAGCCGATTTCGGTCTTTGGCATCAGCCAGGGAGGCCTGTTGCCGCGCTGGGCTCTGACCTACTGGCCCAGCCTCCGCAGCAAGGTCACAGATGTGATTGCGGTCGCCGGCACCCAGCACGGCACCAACCTGATCGGCAACTGCAGCGAGCTGTCGCCCTGCATGCCCGCCGTCTGGCAGCAGCGCGCCGGCTCCAACCTGCTGAATGCGATCAACGCCCAGCGCGACGAGTCGCCGAACCCGACCTCTTGGACCACCGTCCGCACCGCAGGCGACGAGACCGTCCAGCCGCAGACCGGACCCAACCCAACCTCCTCGCTGCGCGGAGCGACCAACATCCTGATTCAGGACGTCTGCCCCGGCCGCGTCGTCGGCCACATCGCCTCGGGACTGGACTCGGTCAGCTACGCGGCCTTCAACGACGCGGTTGACCACAAGGGTCCGGCCAAGCAGTCGCGGCTCCCGGCCAACGTTTGTGATCACCCCCGCGCCCCGGGCTTCCCGTACACGCGGGCAGCAGCCTTCACTCCGGACCTGCAGGTGAACGCGCCGACCGTTGGCGCAGAGCCAAGGGTCCGCGCTTACGCCAAGAAGCGCGTTCCGTAGGGGCTAGTTGCCGGCAGCGATTGGCGCGGCGCCCTTGGCGGCGCGCCGTGCTTCTTTTTCACGGCCGACCTGATCGAGCGTGACCTTGCGCATGCGGACGTGGCTCGGCGTCACTTCTACGGCCTCGTCGGCGCGGACGAACTCGAATGCCTGCTCAAGCGAAAGAAGCTTCTTGGGGATGACGCGGACCAGCTCGTCGGCGGTTGACGAGCGCACGTTGCTGAGCTTCTTCTCACGCACGGCGTTCACGTCGAGGTCGCCGGAGCGGCTGTTTTCGCCGACGATCATCCCTTCGTAGACCTCTTCGCCGGGCTCAACGAAGAGCGTGCCGCGGTCCTGCATTGCGAAGCAGGCGTGGGCGGTTACCGGACCGGTGCGGTCTGCGACCAGCGCGCCCGTCTGGCGCGTCTTCAGCTCGCCGAACCAGGGCTCCCAGCGGTCGAAAACGTGGTGGGCGATGCCGGTCCCGCGCGTTTCGGTCAGGAACTCGGTACGGAATCCGATCAGCCCGCGCGCGGGTACCAGGTACTCCATCCGGACCCAGCCGCTGCCGTGGTTGCCCATCTCTTCCATGCGACCCTTGCGAAGCGCCAGGAGCTGCGTTACTGCGCCCACATACTCTTCGGGTACGTCGATCGTCAGTTCCTCGACCGGTTCGCTCAGAACGCCGTCAATCTCCCGCGTGACGACCTGCGGCTGGCCGACGGTCATCTCAAAGTCTTCGCGGCGGAGCTGCTCGACCAGAATCGCGAGGGCGAGCTCGCCTCGCCCCTGGACTTCCCATGAGTCGGGCCTGTCGGTGGGCAGGACGCGCAGTGCGACGTTGCCGACCATCTCGGCATCAAGGCGGTTTAGCAGCTGGCGGGCGGTCAGCTTCGATCCGTCCTTCCCAGCGAGCGGCGAAGTGTTGATCCCGATTGTCACGCTCAGGCTCGGCTCGTCGACCGCGATCAGCGGCAGCGGCCTCGGGTCTTCCGGGTCGGCCAGCGTCTCGCCGATGGTCACCTCGGGGATTCCCGCAACGGCAACGATCTCGCCGGGGCCGGCCTCGTCCGCTTCAACTCGGTTGAGGGCGTCGGTCACGAACAGGTCGGTGACCTTGACCTTCTCGGTCGTCCCGTCGCGGCGGCACCAGGCAACCTGCTGGCCGCGCTTGACGGTGCCGTCGTAGACGCGGCAGATCGCGAGCCTGCCGAGATAGTCGGAAGCGTCAAGGTTGGTCACCAGCATCCGCAGAGGAGTCTCCGGGTCGTAGGTGGGGGCGGGGATCGTCTCCACCAGCAGGTCCATCAGCGCCTTCAGATCGTCACCCTGCGTCTCGGCGTCGAGCGAGGCGGTTCCGGCCTTGGCGTTGGTGTAGACGATTGGGAAGTCGATCTGGTCTTCGTCGGCGTCGAGGTCGAGGAAGAGCTCCTCGACTTCGTGGACAACCTCATCGATGCGCGCGTCTGGACGGTCGATCTTGTTGACGACGAGGATCACCGGCAGCTTCGCCTCCAGCGCTTTGCGCAGAACGAAGCGCGTCTGCGGAAGCGGCCCTTCGCTGGCGTCAACCAGCAGCAGCACGCCGTCGACCATGAAGAGGCCGCGCTCAACCTCGCCACCGAAGTCGGCGTGCCCCGGCGTGTCGATGATGTTCAGCTTCACGCCGTCGTACTGAACGGAGGTGTTCTTGGCGAGGATCGTGATCCCCTTCTCGCGCTCCAAGTCCATCGAGTCCATCACGCGGTCGGTCAGCTCGGCGCCCTTGCGGAAGGCTCCGGACTGCTGCAGCATCGCGTCAACGAGCGTCGTTTTGCCGTGGTCGACGTGCGCGATGATCGCGACGTTTCGGATGTCATTGCGTGTGGCCATAAGAAGGAGGCCTCCCGGTCGGTAAGTCCCGAGCTAGGAAGGCTGTGCAATGAGAGTAGTGGTGGGCGGCCCAACTTCTTGCAACGGGCTCACTGGCCAGTCGCAGATTGCTTGAGCCCACGAGTCCTTAGTTAAAGCGAAGCGCTCTAACTTGCGAGCTCAGCGGGTTTTCGCCAGCTTCACGGTCCGTTTTACCGTGCGGGCAACTCCACCGGTGGGCTTGAAGGTCGTTGTGAGCGAGACGCTGACTGCTCCGCGGCGACGGGCCGAGCGGATCGCTGTGGTCAGCTTGCAGGTCAGTGTGTAGTCGCCGGCCTCCGTGATCTTCCTTGAGGTGCTGCAGGCTGTCAGCTTCTGTGCGCTACGAGCGCGAGTGAAGCTGCCGCGCTGGGTGGCAACGCCAGGCCCTTCAACAGTGATGACGGCGCTGAGCGTCGAGCTCGACACCCGGCTTCGGCTGAGCGTGAATTTGTTGCTCGGCGGATCTGGGATATAGAGCTCGGAGGTCGTGGTCGGGCTGCTGAGCAGTGGACCAGTCTCTGGGGCGGTGGCGCCACCGGCGAAAAGTACGCGCCCGCCGGAGATAACCGGCGGGTTGGCAACGCCAAGTTGGCGCCGGGCAACGGCCATTGAAGCGGTCGGGGTGAAGGTTCCAGTGGCCGGGTCGAAGATGTCAGCCGAAGCGTTTGGAGTGCCGGCCCAAGTATCGGTTCCTCCGGCCACCAGCACTCGCCCGTCGGGGAGCGGAGCGATGTAACCCTCGGCTCTTGCTGCACTCATGTTTCCGGTGGTGGCGGTGAAAAGGCCGGTCGCCGGGTCGAAGGTCTCGGCAGTGGCGCTAGACGCGTCCTCCGCTCCGGCGATCAGCACCTTCCCGCTGGATAGGCGGATTGCGATCGGAGCTGCTCGGGACGCGACCATCGGCCCCGTCGTCGCCGAAAAACTGTCGGTAGCTGGGTCGTATATCTGGGCGTCATGGCCGGCTGGGTTACCTGTCCAGTCGCCGGCTAGCAGCACCTTGCCGTTGGCAAGTTTGGTGGCTGTGCCGGCCGAGTTTGTGAAGTTCAGGCTGGGCTGCCCGGCGGTGGCGGTGAAAGTGCCGGTAGCGCCGCTGGCGGGGTCGTAGAGGTCCGCACCATTGGAGTCGCCGCAGCATCCGTGGCTCACGAGGACCTTGCCGTTGTCCAGCAGGGTCGCTAGAGGCCAAACGCGCCATCCGCTCATTGGGCTGGAGACATCACGGAACGTTCCGTCAGCGGGGTTGAAGAGTTCGGCGGTCGGGCCGGAGTCTGTGCCGCCTACCACCAGGACATTGCCGCTGGGCAGCAGAACCGCAGCACCGAGTCTGCGCGCGGTGGCCATCGACCCGGTGAGCGTGAAGGTCCCCGTGGCTGGGTCGTAGATCTCGGCGGTGCGAGTAGGGATGTTTCCTGTCGTCGCACCGCCAGCGACCAGCACCTTCCCGTTGGCGAGCTTGACGACCATCGGTTCGGCCCGCGGGACCTTCAGGTCACCGGTGCGCTTAAAGCTGCCGGCCAAGGCAGGCGATGCTGTCACGCCTATGGCAAGCGCAACGACGGACA
>WLNX01000092.1 GCA_009699565.1 Actinomycetota bacterium
GCTCCCACGGCGATCCGCGCCTGCATGAAGTGGGGACCGGAGCACGTCCGCAGCCATGACCTCAGCTCGCTGCGCCTGCTCGGGAGCGTCGGCGAGCCGATCAACCCGAAGGCCTGGCTCTGGTACTGGCTGGTGGTCGGCGGGGGGCGCTGCCCGATCGTTGACACGTGGTGGCAGACGGAGACCGGCAACATGATGATCTCGACCCTGCCGGGCGCGCAGGCCGCAAAGCCCGGGTCGGCGGGAACGGCGCTTCCCGGCATCGCGACAGGCATCGTCGACAACGAGGGCAACCCGCTCCCGCGCGATACGCAGGGGCTGCTAACGCTGAACGGACCGTGGCCAGGGATGCTGCGCACGCTCTACCACGACGACGAGCGCTACATCGAGACCTACTGGAAGCGCTTCGGAACACCCACCTACTTCGTCGGCGACGCCAGCCGCGAAGACTCCGACGGGCGCATCTGGGTGATCGGGCGGGTTGACGACGTGATCAACGTCTCAGGCCACAGGCTCAGCACGGCCGAGATTGAGTCGGCGATCGTCAGCTACCCGCACGTCGCCGAGGCGGCCGTTATCGGCGAGCAGGACGAACTGACCGGACAGGCAATCTGCGCCTTCGTGACCGTCAACAGCGGCGCCGAAGCCGGCGACGAGCTGGCGGCCGAGATCGTCGCCCACGTTGGCGAGCGGATTGGCAAGTTTGCCCGCCCGAAGCGGATCATCTGGGCCGACGACCTGCCGAAGACGCGCTCCGGGAAGATCATGCGAAGGCTGCTTCGCGACATTGCCGAAGGCCGCGCGCTGGGCGACGTAACGACGCTGCGCGACCCGGCCGTGATGGCCGCGCTCGAGCAGCAGATGACCCACCACGACGAAGACTGAAGCGCTAGCCGGCCTGTGACGCGCTGCGCGCTTCAGTGCGCATCTCGCTGAGAATCCGCTCCAACCGAGGCTCGGCCTGATTGTCAACATGGACCATCGAGGCGGCGACAGCCGGGTGATGCTGGGCGATCGCGCGCTGCATCTCGTGAGCGACCGCTCGGTAGCTGGGATGGCCTTCGCGGCCGGAGCGCAGCTCGATCAGCTGCATCGCCTCGCGGGCGTTGCAATCGAGTACGAAGCGGATTCGGTAGCCCAGGCAGAGCGCGTACGGGGCGCTGTCGGCGAAGCCCTCGGAGGCAAGGCGGCGATACTCGGCGGCCGATGTTTCCAGCCCCTCGCGGTAGCTGTCGGCCACCCCGGCCTGTTCCAGCTCTTCCGGCACTCCTGCTCCAAGGTCCGGTCCCAGCGTCTGCCACTGCACCGTCAGCATCCGGTGGCGCTGCAGGTCGCGGAAGGCGCCGTAGTCGGCGACGATCTCAAAGCGGTAGCGGACGGCCTCAAAGCCGCGGCCGGGCCGGTGGCGGCGATTGGCGCGGTTGCCGACAAAGTCGGCCAACATCTGGGCGCGCTCTTCACCGCTCAGCTTCGCGACGGCGGCGCGGATCGCGGTTTCGCTCTGGCCTGCCTGCTCGAAGACCAGCGAGCACAGCAGGTCGTCCTCGCTGCCGTCAACGTGGAGCAGCTTCACCGACGGACCCGCGTCGGTCTCCTGCTCGTCGCCGATCCCAAGCCGGTTGGTCCATTCGCGGCCTGCAGCTCCACGCTGCTCGAGGTAGCCGATCCACTCGCCGCCGCGGTCGGGCCGCTCAACGCGCGAGACAAAGCTCGGAATGACCTGCTTGAGAGTCTCCAGCAGCATCCGACCGTAGTCCTGGGCCTCCGGCAGCGGGTGCGCGAGCAGGTGGAGGATCAGCTGCTCATAGGTTTGCCCGGAGGCGAAGATCCCCATGTGCGACAGCGCCGCCGCCGGCAGCATCCCGCGCAGCAGGTCAAGAGACTTGGCCTCGATCGCGCGGTCGTGCGCGGCCGGCGAGACGCCGTCGGCCGCGGGGAACTGCCCGGCCGCCCAGGCTGCGACCTGCGGGATCGCGTCCGAGTAGCGGCTGAAGAGGCCGTCCATCGTCTGCTCGTACTGCGGGCCAAGTCGGGCGTCGCGGTAGTAGCGGTAGCCGAGCCCTTCGACCGACCCGTCGTAACGGATGTACCGGGTCGACTGCTCGAGGTACGACGCCATCCGCGGCCGCTGGAGCACCTTGGTGAGCACGTTGGAGACCCATTCGCAGGCGATGTGGGCACCGCCGAGCTGGGCCACCGAGTCGTCGCCGTAGCCAAGGAAGATGCGGTCGTAGAGCTCTGCGGCGCGCGTGCCCTCGTCGGTCTCCCAGTCGCCGCCTGCCGGCAGCGAATCCGCGAACTCGTCGAGGAATAGGCGCCGCAGCGTGCCGTCGTAACGCGAATAGCGGGCGAAGAGTGCTCCCTTGACGGTCTCCGGCAGGTTTACGAGCGCGAAGACAGGCTGGTCAAGGTTCGTGAAGTGCGGCTCAAGGCGCGCAATTTCGGCCTCCGTGAAGCTCTCAACTGGGTATTGCATCGGGTGCGAACCGTACCGCCCGCAGCGGCGAGAGAAACCGGGCTCAGTTGAAGCCGAGGCCTCGTGCAGCGCTTGCCACGAGGTTGAAGACCGGTTGAGGCACGATGCCGAAGACGATCACGGCGGCGGAGAGCAGCACGCCGACCGCCGTCAGCTCCCAGCCAGCCGAGCCGGCTTCACCGTCGGCCTCCGGTGCGCCGCCCGCCAACGCGGGAACGCCGGTCGCCGGATCGGTGCCCGGCTGTGCTTCGCCGCGCCACATCACTGCGATTACCGGCAGGTAGTAGGCCATCGAGATGACCGACAGCACCACCAGAACCGCAGCAAGCCAGGCGTAGTCGCCCGCGGCGGCAGCCTCGATCAGGCGCAGCTTGCCCATGAAACCTGCCGTGGCCGGAATCCCGGCGAGGCTCAGCATCGCCAGCGTCATTACGGCAGCGAGCAGCGGCCGCTGCGAGCCCAGTCCGCGCAGCGCCGAGATGTTGTCGCCCTCGGTTGTCTCGCGCTCGCGTGCGACGACGACGACGAAGGCTGCAAGGTTTCCGAAGGTGTAGAGGATCAGGTACGAGCAGATCGCTTGGACGCCGAGGTCGGTGACGATCACAAAGCCGACGAGGATGTAGCCGGCCTGCGCGATCGACGAGTAGGCGAGCATCCGCTTCATCGAGCTCTGGCGCAAGGCACCGACGTTGCCGACGACCATCGTGATCAGCGCGATCCCGATCCAGATCGGGCGCCAGCTTTCGATCGCGGGCCGCAGCGCGACATCAAAGAGGCGGATGATTACGCCGAACGCAGCGGCCTTGGTCGCGATCGACATGAAGGCAGTGACCGGCGTGGGCGCGCCTTCGTAGACGTCCGGAGTCCACTGGTGGAAGGGAGCGAGCGAGGCCTTGAAGGCGAAGCCGACGGTGCACATCGCGACCGCTGCCAGCACCAGCGGGTCGGTCGCAAGGCCCGCGCTTGAGATCTTCGAGGCAATCTCGTTGTAGCCGGTCTCTCCGGTCGCACCGTAAAGCAGAGCGAACCCGTAGAGGACGGTTGCCGAGCCGACGGAGCCGACGATCAGGTACTTGAGCCCGGCTTCCAGCGAGCGCTCCTCGCGGACTCGCGCCGCGCAGAGGATGTAGAGCGGCAGCGACAGCAGCTCAAGCCCGACGAAGGTTGAGACGAGACTGCGCGAAGCGACGAGCACGAACATGCCCGCGACAGCCAGCAGCATCAGCGCAAAGAACTCGCCGTGGGCGATCTCCTCCGCCGCGCGCTCGCGCCAGGCCAGCAGCGTGGCGACGACGGCGCCGCCGCAGATCAAGAGTGTGAGGATCAGCGTCAACGGATCAAGCTGCAGGGCGCCTTCGATCAGCTGGGTGTTCTCACCCCAGAGGCTGATGACCGAAGCAATCGTCACCGCGAGCGTGGCCAGCGTCAGCAGCGGAACCACCCGCGTACGGATCGGCCGCGGCCCGGCCAGACCGGCGATCAGGACGATGATCGATCCGATGATCAGGATCACGAGCGGCGCGAGACCGGCCCAATCGATCGTTGGTGCCGGCGGAGCTGCGGCTGCTAGCAACGAGGTCATCACTTCGCCTCTCCCGCCTCGGCGACGGAGCCCGACCCTTGGACCTGCTGAGTCGCGCTGAGCGCGCGCGTGGTGCCGTCAGTGGCCGGGCTGAGGGCAAACTGCGGATAGAGCGCAAGCGCGATCACGACGAGCAGCAGCGGGACGAGCACGAGTCCCTCGCGGAAGGTCAGCTCAAACGAGGAGACCTTTGCGCCGACGCGGTGGTGCATCGCGCTGATGTAAAGCCGAAGCGCGTAGAAGGCGGCCAACGCCACGCCGATTGCGGCAATGAAGGCGAAGGTCATCTTGCTGGTGAAGGTGCCAAGCAGAATCATGAACTCGGCGACGAAGTTGGCTGTCCCGGGCATCGCCAGCAGCGCGAAGCTGAAGACGAGGAAGACGGCGGCGAAGGCCGGGGCGCCCTTGGCGAGACCGCCCATGTCGGAGAGCTTCTCGCTGCCGCCGGTGCGGCGCGCGAGCATCGCGACGACGAAGATCAATGCGCCGGCGACGATCGCGTGGTTGGTTGCCTGCAGCAGAGCCCCGTCGGCCCCGCGGCCGTCAAAGGCGAAGATTCCAAGCACGATGAAGCCGAGCTGCGCGATAGACGAATAACCGAGGACAAGCCGCGCACTGTCAACCGTGAAGGCCATCGCCGAGCCGTAGAGGATCGACGCGACGGCGACAATCATGATCAGCTCTTGGTAACGGACCGCGGCGTCGGGGAAGAGCGGCAGCGCGACCTGAAGGAAGCCGTAGGCGGCGACCTTGCTGAGGATCGCCGTGAAGACGGCAAGCACCCCGATCGGCATGTTCGAATAGCCGTCTGGCATCCAGCCGTGGAATGGGAACGACGGCATCTTGATCAGGAAGGCGAGCGCGAAGGCGAGGAAGATCCATCCTTGAGTGCTGCTCCCGAGCGGAGTCTTGGCGAGGTCGGCCAGCAGGAAGCTCGGCTCTCCCCCGTTCGCCGCCAGTACGCCGGTGGTAATAGCGCCGACCAGCATCAGCAGCGATCCAACGAGCGTGTAGATGAAGAGCTTGAGGACCGCGCTGGTGCGGTCCGGGCCGCCCCAGATCACGATCAGGAAGTAGAACGGAACCAGCATCAGGTCGAAGAAGATCACGAACAGCGCGAGGTCCTGGGCCATGAAGGCGCCGAGCACGGCGGTCTGGGCAATTCCCATCAGCAGCGCGTAGAGACCGGGCCGCGCAGTGTCGGGCTCGTCAACGAGCGACCAGATCGCCGACGCGGCGAAGATCACGGCGGTGGTCGCGATCAGAACGAGGTTGAGTCCGCTGATCGCCAGCGCGTAGTGGATCCCCAGGGAGCGGATCCACATCATGTCGGTGACGTACTGAAGGCCGCCGGCGGCGCGGTCGTAGTCGACCAGCAGCGTGATTGCGTAGGCGAGGACGGCCAGCGAGCCAATCAGAGAGATCCAGCGCGCCAGGCGAGCGGGAGCGATCAACGCCAGCAGTCCTGCGGCGGCCGGAAGCCAGAGGATTATTGAGAGGTGAATCGTCACAGGCTTCTCACCAGGAAGTAGAGGAGCGCGATCGACAGGCCGCCGATCACAAAGGCTGCGTAGCCGCGAAGGAGGCCGGTCTGGATCGCCCGAACCGCCGCCGACCCGGCCTTCACGAGGCCGGAGCTGCCGCCGATGATCGCGCCATCGACGACGACCCGCTCAAAGCTGTCGCGGGCCCACTTGCCGATCCAGATGACCGGGGCGACAACAAAGGCCGAGTAGAAGTCGTCGAAGTACCACTTGTTCGAGAAGAGCTTGTGCAGCCAAGGCAGGCGGGCCTGGATCGCGGCCGATGTGCCTGGCTTGCGGACCCAGATCCAGTAAGCGCAGGCGAGGCTGACGATCGCGATCACCGACGAGAGGATCAGGCCAAATGCCTCGAGGCTTGAATTGTCGGGCTCGTAGGCGACGATCGTGTCAGCGAAGGTCGGGTGCAGGAAGTCGCTGATCACGTTCGTGACGCCGAACGGAAGCTGAATCACGCCGGCAACGACGGCCAGCACGGCCAGCGGAATCATCGCGGCGCGCATCTGCCACGTCTTCTCGGCGAACTTGTGCTCGCTGCCTGGGAAGCCGACCTCCGAATCCTCGACCTCCTGGGTTGACGGGTCGTCCTCGTCGCCGGTGTGCGGGTTGGTGTGCTCGGCCGGATGGAATGCGTGGCCGGTCTCGATCACGACCTCCGCCTCCTTGCAGGGCTCGCCCCAGAAGGCGCGGTAGATCATTCGCCATGTGTAGAAGACGGTGAAGGCGGCGCCGATGTAGCCGGCGACGTATAGCCCCCAGTACCAGCCGCCGCGTGCCCCGACTTCAAACAGCAGCGTGTCCTTCGAGAAGAAGCCCGAGAAGAACGGGAAGGCCGACAGCGCGAAGCCGCCGGCAAGGAAGCAGGCGAAGGTGAATGGCAGCGCTTTGCGGAAGCCGCTCATGTTGTTGAGCGACTGGTTACCGCCCATCGCCGAGATCACCGAGCCGGCCGCCATGAAGAGCAGCGCCTTGAAGAAGGCGTGCGTCATCAGGTGGAAGAAGCCGCCGACATACGCCGCGGCGCTGACGCCCATGATCATGTAGCCGATCTGGGACATCGTCGAGTAGGCGATGACGCGCTTGAGGTCGGTCATCACAAGGCCGATGCTGCCGGCCACCAGCAGCGTGATCGCACCGACGATTGCGCCCACAGCGGCTGCGGTGGGTGCCCATTCGAAGAAGATGTGGAGGCGGCCGATCAGGTAGACACCGGCGGTGACCATCGTCGCGGCGTGGATCAGCGAGCTGACCGGGGTCGGGCCTTCCATCGCGTCGGGGAGCCAGGTGTGGAACGGAATCTGCGCCGACTTAGCGAAGGCGCCGACGAGAATCAGCAGCATTGCGATGACAAGCTCAGGTGCGTCCTTGTCAAACGAGGAGTGGGCTCCGGCGAAGAGCTGGCCGTAGTCGAGCACTCCCATTGTCTTGAAGAGGAAAAGCGTGCCGAGGACTAGGCCGATGTCGCCGATCACGTTGATCACGAAGGCCTTGATGCCGGCGGCGGTCGCGGTGTCGCGCCGGTACCAGTAGGAGACGAGCATGTAGGAGGCGGCACCGACGAA
>WLNX01000093.1 GCA_009699565.1 Actinomycetota bacterium
CAAATGCCGCACTGGTGACCATCAGCCCCTGATCAAATGCGCTTACAACGACCTTCTGTCCCGCCGACGAGATGCTGTCGAGCGGCAATGAGCCGGTGAGAATGTCCAGCAGTTGCTGATGGCTCACTCCCTCCAGCTCGTTGCTGCCGGTCTCGCCGGCAAGTTCGCTGAGCGCGACGTTCTCCATGATCGCGGTGGCAAGCGCCACCCCCATCGCGGTCGAGACTCCGAAAGTAACGCCGACGATGCCTGCCGCCGTTCCCTTGCTGGCTCCCGCCGAGCTGACCTGCAGCGTTGAGATTGAGGTGAGCTGGACGCCAACCGCAGAGCCCAGGAGCACCAGTCCCAAGAGCAGAACCGGGTTGATGTGCGCCCGGATCCCGATCAGCACCGTGATGCAGCCGACCCCGAGCAGCACCATCCCCGCTACCACGGGGAGCAGGTACCTTCCGCGCTTCACGAGTCCGGCACCGAACGGATTGGTAACTATCACCGCAATCGTCGCGCCAAGGAGCAGCACGGCAGCTTCGATGGTGTTCAGGCCCCTCACGGTCTGGAGGTAGAGGGCAAGCAGGTAGAGCAGTCCCATCAGTACTCCGGTGAAGATGAAATTGACGATGATCGAACCGGAGAAGGTCTGATGCCGCCAGACCGACATCGGAATCAGCGGGTCGCCGACCCGGCTTTCCACGGCCGTGAATGCGCCGATCAAGAGCACAGCCGCGGCGATCAGAGATACGAGCTCCGTGGTGCCAAGCTCGTCGCTCTCGATCAGCGCATAGCTGAGCACAAGAATTGCAGAGGTCAGAAACACCGCGCCAACAACATCGAGTCTCTCTCCGGGTTTCCTTTGGGAGATGTCGGGCGTTGTAGCCGCTGCGAGGCCAAGACCGATTAGGGCGACAGGGATTGCCGCCCAGAAGGTTGACCGCCAGCCGAGCGTCTCCAGCAGCACGGCCAGGATGAATACCGCTAGCCCGCTGGCAGCCCAGCCAAAGGCTGCTCTGATGCTGAGCGCCTTTGACCGTTCGTCCGGGGGAAACTCAAGCGTGACGAGCGAAAGGCCGCAAGTAAAGATCGCCCCACCTCCGCTGCCTTGGAGCACCCTCGCAAGAATCAGAACGTTGGGACTCTCGGCAAGTCCTCCCACAACCGAACCCAAGATCAGAATCAGACAACCGGCCGTCAGGATCCGGCGATTACCGCGCATGTCGCCGAGGCGGCCAAACAAGGCCGCGAAGCAGGCGGTAAGAGCGAATGCGTTGACCGCCCACGCCATCTGGTCGGTCGTCCCACCCAAGTCCCTGCCGATCGACGGGACGACGATCACAAAACCATCGGAGAGCACCCAGACGAGGCCGATGAGCATGCAGATCGCTGCAAGCGACTTCCAGCGGCGCGGATTTGGGGGTCCAATCTGAGCGGTTTGCGATGCCATCCGCGCTGGAGACTATTCAGCCACGTAGACCGTGCGGCTCGCGGCCTCTGAGCGCTCTAAGCGGCAGCGAGCGTCGGTGCGTCAGCCATCACCGTGTCGAAGGCCGCCAGGACCTTGTCAGCGGTCTCGATGTTGGCGTTGTAGCCCATCAGGCCAAAGCGCCACATCGCCGGAGCACCGGGAAGCCCGCCACCGATCTCGATTCCGTGCTCACGCAGCAACCTCTTCTGCACTCCCGCTCCGTCGATGCCCTCGGGGACCAGAACGGCAGTCAGCTGCGGCAACTGGTGGGCGGGGTCGGCAAGCAGCTCCATGTTGCGCTCGGCCATGGCGGACTGGAGGTAGGCGCCGGCCTCGGCGTGACGCGCCCAGCGGGCCTCGAGACCTTCTGTCAGCACCTCGCGGAGCGCCTCGTGGAGGCCGAAGACCAGTGGCGAAGGCAGCGTGTGGTGGTAGGCCGGCGGCCGGGTCAGCCAGTAGGCCTCGAGCAGCTGCGGGTCAAGGTAGAACGTGTTCGGCTTCTCGTGGCCGCGCATGAATTCCAGTGCCCGCTGCGAGATCGAGATCGGCGCCATCCCCGGGCTCATGGCGATGCACTTCTGCGAGCAGCTGTAGGCGTAGTCGACCCCCCAGTCGCTGAGCGCGACTTCGATGCCGCCAAGCGAAGTAACGCAGTCGGCCATCAGGAAGGTGTCGTTGTCGCGCATTGCATCGCCGAGTTCGGCGAAGTCGTGGCGCACCCCCGAGGAGGTCTCGGCGTGAACGACCGCCATCAGACGCGCGTCGGGGTTCTCCGCCAGCGCCTCCATCAGCGCGTCATTGCTGACCGCCTGGCCCCAGTCGGCTTCTACAGCGACAACGTTGGCGTGGTAGCGGTTTGCGATTTCAACGAGGCGGCGGCCGAAGTAGCCGTTGACTCCGATGATCACGGTCGAGTCAGGGTCGACCAGCGCAGCGATGCCGGCCTCCATTCCTGAGGTACCGGTGGCACTGATCGGCAATGTGATGCCGTCGTTCTCGTCGCGCTGGTAGACGGCGCCGAGCATTCCAGCCAGCTCGGTAAGGATCTCGTACATGTCCGGGTCGAGGTGCCCGAGCAGAGGCTTGCTCAGTGCAGCGAGGACATCGGGGCTGATGTTGGCCGGCCCGGGGCCGCAGAGCAGGCGCGGTTCGACGTTGAGCGAGGCTGGAGTTGAATTCGTCATGGCGCTACCCTGCCGCCTCAGACCAATAGGTTCAATAGTTGAAAGTATAAAATTTTCGCGTTTGGTATTGAGCCGAGGCTAAATGTGGCATATTCACTGAGCGCAGCTGAATCGCTGTCCAGCCCCTGTTTTTGACAGCGGTGGGTGGGTGTGGTTCACTGCGCGCCGCGAGCCACCAAGGAGAGAACAACATGACGATGCCACACCGACTTCACCGTTCAGAGCTTGCAGTTCCGGGCAGCAACGAGCGCATGCTCGAGCGAGCTCCCGACGCCGGCGCAGACGTCGTCTTCCTCGACCTGGAGGACGCGGTTGCCCCTGACGACAAAGTTCAGGCACGCCTGAATGTGATCACCGCGCTGAACGACCTCGACTGGTCGGCATGCTCGGTCTCCGTCCGCATCAACGGCCTTGACACCTACTGGTGCTACCGCGACATCGTCGACGTCGTCGAACAGGCCGGCAACAACCTCGACGCAATCCTGATCCCCAAGGTCAGCAGCGCTGCCGACGTCCACCTCGTCGCAACGATGCTTGAGCAGATCGAGGCCGCAATGGACATCAAGGATCCGATTGCCCTTTACGTGCTGATCGAGACCGCGGCCGGGATGGCAAACGTCGAGACGATTGCCCAGGCCCACCCCGAGCGGCTTGAGGCGCTCGTCTTCGGCGTCGCCGACTATGCAGCTTCGATCCAATCGACCACTACGAACATCGGTGGAGTGACCTCCGATTACTCGGTCCTGACAGACCCAGCCGAAGAGGGAGCTCCGCGCGAGGCATTCTGGGGCGACCCTTGGCACTACCCGATCGCCCGCATGGCAGTCGCGGCCCGCGCCAACGGCCTTCGCCCGATCGACGGACCGTTCGGCGACTTCTCCGACCCCGAGGGCTATATCTCGGCTGCGCGCCGGGCAGCGATGCTGGGCTGCGAAGGCAAGTGGGCGATCCACCCGTCACAGGTTGAGCTGGCAAACCAGGTCTTCACCCCCGCCGACCACGTCGTCAGCCGCACGCGCCGGATCCTTGAGGAGATGGAGATCGCCGCATCGGAAGGCCGCGGCGCTGTTTCGCTCGACGGACGCCTGATTGACGCCGCATCGATCCGCATGGCCGAGAACCTGCTGGCCAAGGTTGAGCAGATCGGCGAGCGCGACGCGATCCTCGCCGAGAGCCGATCGGCGCGCGAAGCAGCGGCCGGCTAGAGCTCCCCCGCGGCGCTACTCGCCGCGCACAGTGGTGGGGCGCGGCGCCATCAGCAGTGCTGCAATGAGGAACCCGAGGGCGCCAACGAAGGTCCCTACGTTGTCGAGCGTCGGGTTGACCGAGTTCACCGATCCCGGTTCACTTCGGGCGGCAATCGCCGAGATGGCGAAGAAGACCGAACCGAGCAGGTTGAACCAGGCCACTCGCCAGACTCGCGCCTCCGGATCCCATAGGCGATCTCTCATCGCACAGGCGTTGAACGCCATCACACTTGAGATGAGGAATGCGGCGGAGCCGTACACGTCGGGCCTCCAATAGCTGGGCTGTCCGTCGACGGTCGTCAGTTGCAGGAGCGCCGCCGTCGTGCTGAGGTTGAAGCACAGCGTCCCGGCAAACTGGATTGCCGACGACCACCAGTCGCTTGCAGGCCCGCCTCGCCAGCCGGCAAAACGTGGACGGCCGCAGAGCAGCCACTGCGTCAGCGCTGCGACCGTAAAGAAGACTGACCCGGCGACGAAGGTGATCCCGGTAACGGTCAGCGAAACCGACGGAATCTCGGCCATCACCGCCCCAAGCGCAAACAGAATCGACCCAATTGCGAAGTACCCAGCCTCTGCCCGCTGTTTGCTGAACCATCTCACCGGCGACAGATTGGCACAGGCGCCTACTTCAAGTCGCGCGTGATGAAGCGAGCGGCTCCCGCGCCCGTCACGACGATCAGCCAGACAGCCACGGTCAGAAGCGCTGCCCCAAGGGCAAGCGTCGCCGGATCTCCGGTGACGGCATCTCCTACCGACGTCGTCGCCGACCCAAGGCTGTACTTGCCGACGGTGGGGATCTGCTGCAGCCCGGTGTCAACTCCCAAGACCAGCACCAGCCCAGCGACGATTCCCGCCGTATAGCTTCGGAACAGCAGCGTTAAACCAAACGCGAGCACTCCCCAGAGGAGCGCTTCGATTCCGCCGCCCAGAGCAGCTTTGACCTGCGTCTCAATCGGGAAGTCAACCTGACCGACTGAGGCCAGCAGCGCCTCTATCAAGAGCGTGATCGCGAAGGTCACAACGATGTAGACGGCGAGCAGCAGGATCGTGCTCACCAGCTTCACGAGCACGAGGCGCACACGCGACGGCTGACAGGTCGCAGCGAGCCTGATCGTCTTGCTCGAAAACTCGAGTCCGAACATCCAAGCTCCGAGCACGATCGCGCCGATTGCAACAGCTATCTGGGCGATCAGATCGGGAATGTCGTACCAGCTCGTCGATGTTCCCTTGGCCGGCCCAACCGTCAGCACGAGCAGTCCGCCAATCACGACAAGACCGACGGTGATCAGAAGCGCCAACCTCGGCGCCGGCATGAAGCGGACCTTCAGCAGCTCGGCGGCAAACATCAGACCTCGCCCTGGTCGTCGCCTGTTAGCCCGAGGAAGACCGATTCAAGGTCCGCCGTCCGCGGTCGCAGTTCATCCGGGTAGACCTCTGCGCCGGCAAGCAGCTCCGACACAACCGAACCTGGCTGAGGGCCGGTATCGACATGGATGGAGCCGTCCTTGGCAGATTCGGCGGCAAGCCCGGCTGCTGCGAGCGCAGCGAGAGCGGCCGGCTCTCTGCCGCCCGGCACCCTGACGATGGTTCCGGTCGTGGCGACGATCGAGTCGATCGGCCCCTCTGCAACCAGCCTGCCGTCACGAATGATCACGAGCTGATCAACCGTCCTTTCAATCTCATCAAGGACGTGGGAGGAGACGAGCGCGGTCATCCCGCGCGACGGCAGTGAGCGAATCAACTCGCGCATCTCAACCACGCCCTCCGGGTCGAGCCCGTTGATCGGCTCGTCGAGGACGACGAGCTCGGGCTCATGAACAAGCGCGAGCGCAAGACTCATCCGCTGGCGCATCCCGAGCGAGAAGCTCTTGACCTTGTCGCTCGACCGAGAGGAGAGGCCGACCGTCTCAAGAACCGCTTCGATCCTCGGGTCGCGGCGCCCGATGCCGAAAGCGGCGCCCTGAATCTGAATGTTCTGACGGGCGGTCGCCCGTTCGTAGAGAGCCGGGAGCTCAATGTGCGAACCGGTGCGCCTCACGGCAGAGGCAAAGCCCGGGGTCCCCTGGCGCTCTCCGAAGAGGGTGATCGTTCCGCCGTTGGGGGTAGCCAACCCAAGCAAAAGTTTCATGGCAGTTGACTTGCCAGCGCCGTTCGCTCCAAGCAAACCGGTAACCGAGCGCTCCTCGACCCGGAAACGGAGTTCGTCGACCGCCCGTCGCGAACCGTAGCTCTTGGTCACCGAATCGAAGCTGAGGACCGTGGTCGCCATGGCGGGCAGGCTAACGCTTTGCAGACGGGGGACCGAGGAATCGAACCTCGAGCAAGGGTTTTGGAGACCCCTATGTTGCCATTACACCAGTCCCCCAGTGCCCCGCGGACAATAGCCAGCCACAGCACCTGCGGCAGGGAGACCGCCGTCAGCCGGGCTTCGGCGCGGGTGGCGGCGGGCCGATTCGTTCGTGTCCCCACATCAGCCAAGAGGCAGCCAGCGCGACAAGGATGCCGATGGCAGTGTTGACAACCCGGTAGCCGGCGATGTCAATGCCGCTGTAGCTGACGGTGCTAACCATCAGCAGCGCGGTCGGCGTGAGCAGCATCACAAGCAGGTGGTAACTCGAGTCGCGCACCGCGAACAGCAGCAGCGCCAGCAGCGAAGCCGCCGCCGCAAGAATCCAGGGGTCTCCGGTCAGGTAGACGAAGGCCGCAGCAATCAGGATTCCGATCATCGTGCCGCTTGATCGCTGGAGAGCGCGCACCCGCGTCCCGTGAGGGTCGGGCTGCAGGATCGCCAGCACGGTCAGCGCAACCCAGTAGCCGTAGGACAGATCAAGCAGCCGGTAGCCGAGCACTGCCGCCGACGTTGCGACCCCCAGCCGCAGCGCGTGGTGACGGAGCGGAGCCCTGTTGAGAAAGCGGGCGCGCGCAAGCTTTAGCGTCTCGCCAACTCCCAGCCATGTCGGATCGACGCCTTCCGGCGAGGGCCTTCCGCCGATCGTCAGCATCATCGCGAAGCCGAGCAGGCCGCCGAGCGCGATCGCGATCACCGACGGCCCGAGCGGCTGTGGGGGCAGCCCGCTAGTCAGCAGGAAGACGGCGCTGACTGCGAACCCCGCCAGCCCGCCATGCTTGCCCGCGACGCGAAGCGTTGCCCACGTCGTCACC
>WLNX01000094.1 GCA_009699565.1 Actinomycetota bacterium
ATACCGCCACCGCGGCCTGTCGATCCCGGCCGCGATCGAACGCGCCAAAGAGGACGGCAGCATCGCCGACCGCCCGTCGATCTACGCCGCAGTCGCCTCCTCCGGGCGTGAAATCCGCCCGCAGGTCTTGAAGAAGTCCTCGCTGATGGCGCTGAGCCGAGCGATCGAGCATGAGGCCCTAGCCTGCGCCGTCTCTCCGATTCTCATCGGAGCCTTCCAGCACGAAGGCTTCTACCGAGCTGTCGAGCCGCGCTACAAACAGATCGCCAAGCAGGCCGACGCAGCCGTCGTCTTCGCCGACTTCGAGCGGCAGCGCGAGCCGAAGGGGGGACCGGTTGAGATCCCGATCTCAAGCGAGGACGCCCTTGGCAATGAGTGGGCGGTGGTTGTCGATTCGCCCGGCTACTGCGCCTGCCTGCTCGCGTGGGAGCAGCCAGGGGTCACCGAGCCCGACGAAGATCCCGATCTTGACCGCCGCTTTGAAGCGATCTGGACGCTCGACCCGATTGCCACTCGCCGCGCCTCTCAAGCGGCCGCACGCTTGGTGTCGCGCTGCGATCCGAAGCTTGGCGCAGAGATTGACGAACTTCTGATCGATAGGCCGCTGGCGTTTGAGGAGCCGTCGCCTGCGTTGACGGCGCTTACCAACCGCGTTGTCGCCTACCTCGACGCCGCTTAGGGCTCGAGCGCCAGCAGCTCAATCGGGCTGCCCGCATCCAGCGATCCTTCTCCCCGCGGGATCACCGCCAGCGCGTCGGCCAGTGTCATTGAACTAAGGATGTGCGAACCCTGAGGACCCGTCGCGAACGCTTCCCGGTCAACGACGCGCACCCGGACGCATTCGTCGCGCTTTGGATGGCGGCCGATCGACTCTCCAAGGACCGCGGCTGAGCTCTCAAGTGCTCTGCGGCCTTGAAGCGCTCTCAGTGCGGGCGCCACGAAGAGGAGGAAGGTCACCATCGCCGACACTGGGTTGCCGGGCAGGCCAAAGACCAGCCGCCCCTCACGGCTGCCAAACCAGGTCGGTCGTCCCGGACGCAGGGCGACGCGCCAGAAGTGCTGCTCGACGCCGAGGCCAATCAGGGCACCCTTGACGTGGTCGTGCGGCCCAACCGAAACGCCTCCGGAGCAGACGACGACGTCGGCCGCTTTCAGCGCCTGCGCGAAGGCAGCCTCGGTCGCATCGCGGTCGTCGCCGACATGCGCTGCAGAGACCACCTCGGCACCGGCCTGGCGGGCCATCGCCTGCAGCGTCGTTAAGTTTGAGTCGTGCAGTTCGCCGGGCTTAAGCGGCTCCCCGGGTTTGCGCAGTTCGTCGCCGGTCGCGACGATCGCGACGCGAACACGTCTTGTGCAGTTGAGCGTTGCCCGGCCAGCTGCGACGGCAATCCCAATCTCGGCTGGCCCCAGCTCGCGGCCGGCGCCTAGAACCTCGTCGCCCGCGCGGAGATCTTCCCCGGCCATGCGCACATTGGCAGCCTCTGTCAGCTCTTGGACCAGTGTCACTGTGTCGTCGCTCTCCTCAACGACCTCGATCGGAGCAACCGCGGTCGCTCCCTGCGGCATCGTCGCACCGGTTGAGATGCGCACCGCCTCGCCGGCGGCAACGACCGTCTCACTCGGGTGGCCGGCGCGGGACTCGCCGACGATCGTCAGTCGCGTACCTGCCGCTGACGGCTGTGCGGCAAACCCGTCCATTGCGCTGTTCGCTGTGCCGGGCACGTCGCCGGCCGCCACGACAGCCTCGTCGAGCACCAGTCCAAGCGCTTCGTCAACGGCTACCGGCGAGCTCGGGAGCCGTCGGCAATGTTTGGCGATGACTGCTTGGGCGCCGGCAATGTCGAGCGGCTTCTCGGTCACGGTTGTCCTGCAGGCTATCGCTAGCGGGCGGCGCCCGGCAGCGGCGCGTCGAGAAGACTGAGCGTCTCGCTGTGGCGCAGGACGCCGACAGTACCGCGGCCCGTGTTCACAAAACCAAGCCGGCGCGCCGTCTCGATTGTGAAGTCCCAGCTCGTGCCGCGGCTGTAGGGCCCACGGTCGATTACGGGAACGG
Organism: Actinomycetota bacterium; assembly: GCA_009699565.1. Classification (GTDB taxonomy): domain Bacteria; phylum Actinomycetota; class Thermoleophilia; order Solirubrobacterales; family Solirubrobacteraceae; genus F1-60-MAGs163. The sequence goes on from WLNX01000094.1 coordinate 2,054, forward strand.
TGATCGACCGCCCACGGAAACTGAAGTCAACGAGGGTTCCGCAAGGGAGGGTCTTGTTTGCAACCCCCAGCGTCTTCTTGCGCAGTCTCACGCCGCAGGCCGTCTTCGTGCCGGACTGGTCGTACCAGGTTGCCTGGGAGCGCTTGAGAACCGTGATGACGGTCGAAGGCGCGCCCTGGACTTCCCTCTTGGCGAGGCCGCCTTCAACCGCGCGGGAGAGAAATCGTCCAGCCCTTGGTGCGCGCCACGTCAGCTTGAAGCTGCCCGCGCTGGTAACGGGTCCGCTCGAGACCGTCGTCCAAGTTCCGGCGGTGTTCTTAAGTTGCAGAGCGACCCGGCGGCCTGCGCCGACTCCGGCGAGGTTGCCGTCAATCGAGACGTCGCTGCCGAGCGTGGCCGGGGCTGCGCGGAGAGTTGCCCCGCCGGCCTCAATGCCGCCGGTGTCCTGTGCGGACGCGAGCGGCGCCGCGAGCGTCAGCAGGCATGCGGCTGCAGGGACGGCAAGTAGGTGTCGACGGATAAGGAAAATCTTCATTGGTCTCGCTGGTGGCCTACGAGGTGAGCTGACGGACTCGGGCCAAACGAGCGGCCCTACAGACGCAGATGCGTCCGATTCGCCCCAGCGGGCCGGATGGCTCGCAGTGGTTCCCCCGCCCGCAACACGCAGGGCGTGATGCGGTTCGGCAATTACTCCTCGAAGGTTACACCAACGGCCCCCGGAGGGGTGAAGGCCCGCTGATCGGCAGCGGAGCGACCGAAACCTCGCGCGGGTGTTGCGCCCAGCGGCCGGCTCAGCCGGGCAGCAGGCGAAGCGCCGCCCGCGTCAGCTCGGTCAGCAGGCCGGCGGGGTCGGCATTGCCGAAGCGCTTGTCTGCGCCAGGTGTTGCGTATCCGGCTGGCGGAACATTGCTGGTTCGGCGCCGCGCAGAAGCGGCCGGCACGGCGGCGCGGGGCTGCTCGGCCGGCTCGTTGGCGGTTATTGGAACGATCGTCTTCGGCTCGTTCTGCGAGCCGCGCGCGGCCTCGCGGCGGGCGCTCGGGCGCTGGCGGCGGCTGCGCGGCAGGTTGGTGAGCACGTCGCGCTCCTGGCCCGGATCACGTGGGTCGGTTGAAGACATGCTCACATTCTGCCACGACGGTTCCAAAGATGCGGGATTTAGCGTGTATTTCTTTTCGAGCGCTGCGGCGACCGCAGTACTCTGGGGGAGTTGCACAGTCGATCGGTTGGCAGCCGGGGGGACTCTCAGCGCCGACCTTCTAATCTCATTGTCCCCGCGGCACTGCAACGCCGCTCTGATCCAAGTCGAAACGGAAACCATGACCGTCAGCGAATTTCAGGAATTGGAAGAGATCAAGACGCTTGTAGCTCGGGGCGCGCAGACCGGTGTGCTTTCGCACGCCGACATTGCGAGCGCAACGGCGGAGCTCGACCTCGATGATTCGGACCGCGAAGAGCTGAAGGTCTGGATTGAGAGCCAGGAGATCGAGCTGATCGAGGACGATCCGTCAGCCCCGACCGACCAGGTTGAGCGCGCTCCCGACAAGCGGACCCGCCGCCGCGCGAAGGCCGCGATCGATCTGCGTCCGGACATGACGACCGATTCGCTGCAGCTCTTTCTCAAAGACATCGGCAAGGTCCGCCTGCTGACAGCTCAGGAAGAGGTCGATCTCGCCAAGAAGATCGAGCGCGGAGACCTTGACGCCAAACACAAGATGGTCGAGTCGAACCTGCGCCTCGTCGTGTCGATCGCCAAGAACTACCGCAACCAGGGTCTCCCGTTTCTGGACCTCATTCAGGAAGGGACGCTTGGTCTCGTCCGTGCTGCCGAGAAGTTCGACTACCGCAAGGGCTTCAAGTTCTCGACCTACGCAACATGGTGGATCCGTCAGGCGATCGCCCGCGCACTCGCCGACAAGGCCCGCACTATCCGCATCCCCGTCCATGTCGTTGAGAAGCTGAACAAGATCGGCCGCGCGGAGCGCAAGCTGGTGACCGAGCTGGGCCGCGAGCCCACGCCAGAAGAGATCGCCGAAGTGACGGGCATCGACCCTGAAGAGGTTGACTCGATCAAGCGCTCGGCACAGGCCCCCGTTTCTCTTGAGAAGCCTGTAGGAGACGAAGAGGAGTCGGAGTTCGGCCAGTTCATTGCAGACGAGCGCGCCGAGTCGCCATACGAGCGCGCCGCAGAGGTCCTAACGAAGGAAGCGCTGCGGGAAGCGCTCGAGAATCTTTCCTACCGCGAGCGCCGCGTGCTGGAACTCCGCTATGGACTCGGCGGCGAGCACCCACGCACGCTTGACGAGGTAGGCCGCACCTTCAATGTGACGCGCGAGCGGATCCGCCAGATCGAGAACCAGTCGCTGAAGAAGCTTCAGTCGCTGGCCGAAGCGCAGAAGCTCCGCGACGTAGCCTGAGCGCAATGCAAACGCCGGCGCGGGTCACTTCACTTGGTAAAGTGGGGTGGTGGCCATGGATCCCGAATGCCCCGTATGTCGCACCGCCGACATCGTCTGCGCGAAGTGGACGCTGCTGGTCGTGCGCGAACTTGACCGCGGCAACTCGCGCTTCTGCGAGCTAGAGCGGTCGCTGCCGGGTATCAGCCCGCGGACGCTCTCGCTGCGACTCCGAGAGCTGGAGCAGGAGGGCATTGCCGAGCGCCGCGAGCTGCCGGAGCTGCCGCCTCGGGTTGAGTACGCGCTCACCGACAAGGGCCGCGCGCTGCTGCCTCTGATCGATGACATGCGCTGCTTCGGCGAGCGCTGGCTCGAGGGCGAGCCGACGATGGCCTCGTCGGGCGCCGGCTAGCTGCAAGCAGTATTGGGAATCATTCCTGATAAGCTCGGGTCGTGGTTGACCCATTCTCGCTGCCCTTCTTCCAGCGCGGCATCATCGAGATCCTGCTGCTGGCCGTCGTCGCCGGTCTGCTGGGGGTCTGGATCGTGCTGCGGGGGCTCTCCTTCTACGCCCACGCGGTAGGCACTGCTGCGGTCCCAGGACTGGTGTTGGCAGATGGGCTTGGCTTCTCCGCGATCTTCGGTGCATTCGGTGCGGCGCTCGCAATGGCGGCTCTCGTCTCACTGCTCGTCCGGCGTCGTTCGGTTGGCGCCGACAGCGCTACGGCGCTCGCACTGGCGGGCGCGCTGGCGCTCGGTGTGATTCTTGCCAGTGACGTCTTCGCTTCCCAGGGGAGCGTCGACAGGCTGCTGTTTGGAAGTCTGCTGGCGATAGGGAGACCGGAGCTGATCGTCGCGGCAGTCGCAGCTCTTGCGAGCGCCGCAGCGACTCTGCTGCTCGGGCCGCGTTGGCTCGCTGCCGGCTTCGCCGACAGGCGCGGCCGCAGCGACTACCTGCTGGTCGTCCTGATCGCGCTCTGCGCTGTCGCCGCTTTGGCTGCGGTCGGGGCGCTGCTGGCAACGGCAATCCTCGTTGTCCCGGCTGCGACGACGCGGCTCGTGGTCGGCAGACTGCGCGCGTGGCAGGCTGCAACCGTGCTGCTGGCGGCCGCCGAAGGGGTGCTTGGGATGGTCCTCGCCTACCGGCTCGACGTCCCGCCCGGGGCTGCGATTGCGGTCGTCGCAGGGGTTGTTTTCGCTCTGGCTGCTGCCGGCAAGGCGGCTATCGGTCGCCGCTCCGGAGCGATGCCGGCAACTGCATCGGTTGCATTGCTGGTTGCGCTCATTGCGGGCGGCTGCGCCGGCGCGCCGAGTCCGGACCCGAACCGCTTGACGGTTTCGGCGACAACTGCGCAGGTCGGCGATCTCGTGCGCGAAGTCGGCGGCGGCGGCGTGAATGTCAATCAGATTCTGGAGCCAAATTCGGAGGCCCACGACTACGAGCCGCGGCCGAGCGACGTCGCCTCCGTCGCCGGCTCGGCGCTGCTCTTCACGAGTGGCCTCGGTCTTGACCAGTGGTCCGCGAAGCTGCTCGAGCAGTCCGGCGCCGATGCGCGCGTCGTGGACCTCGGCAGCCTGGCGCCGGTTAAGCGAACCTCCGCCGACCAGACTTCGGCAGATCCACACTGGTGGCACGACCTGACCAACCTTGAGGCGGCGACTGTGGAGGTTGAACGCGCGCTGGTCTCGGCCGACCCTGCCGACGCAGCCGCGTTCCGAGCCAACGGGGCCCGCTACCGGCGCAAGATCATGCGGGCGGACGCTCAGATCCGGGCTTGCCTTAGCGCGGTGCCCGCCCGCGAGAGGACGATCGTCACCGACCACGACGCTTTCATCTACTTCACGGAGCGCTACGGGGTCACTTCGGTGGGCGCCGTGTTTCCATCCACCTCGACGCAGAGCCAGGCCTCGGCCGGCGAGGTCGCTGCACTCGAGCGGACTATCCGCGAGCGCAAGGTGAGGGCGATCTTCCCCGAGAACTCGCTCAACCCGGCGCTCGCCCAGCGGATCGCCGCCGACACCGGAGTCTCGTCCGATTACAAGCTCTACGGCGACACGCTGGGACCCGACGGCACTGCGGTGTCAACCGTGCTGGGTGCCGAGGCCGCCAACGCACAGGCAATCGTCGCCGGAATCAGCGGGGGGAGCAAGCGATGCGCGATCAAGTTCTAGAGACAGCGAGGTTGGTTCGCTGCAACCGCCTTGCGGCTCGCTACCCGGGGGCCGTTGCGCCGGCGATCAGCAGCATCACGTTTGCGCTGAAGGCAGGCCAGCGGGTTGCTCTCCTGGGCCCCAACGGCGGCGGCAAGTCGACGCTCTTTCGGGTGCTGACCGGCGAGCTGGCACCGTCGTCGGGCGAGCTTGAACTGGCCGCCGCACAGCCAGCGCTTGTTCCGCAGAGCGAGCGCTCGCGCCTCGACTATCCGGTTAGCGCGCTCGATGTCGCGCTGATGGGGTCTGTCTCGCGGCTTCCCTGGTGGCGCCGGCCGTCGCGCTCCGACCGCGCACTTGCGAGC
>WLNX01000095.1 GCA_009699565.1 Actinomycetota bacterium
ACCGTTGAGGGATGGCCGAAGCCGCTTCACAGCGCCACTACCGCCGCGGTCCCCTGCGTGACATTTGGCCTTCCCCGGCCCGCCCGCTGACCCATCGCGCGGCCGGGAAGGCCGACGGGCAGTACGGCGTCTCGGACAGTCCCGACTGGCGATCGATCGACTGGCCGCTGCACACCCACCAGATTGAGGTCAACGGCCGCTCGATGAACTACGTCGACATCGGCGCCGGCGAGAAGACTGTCGTCTTCGTCCACGGACTCGGCGGGTCCTGGCAGAACTGGCTTGAGAACCTCCCGCGCACTTCGCTGAGCTGCCGGGCGATCGCCGTTGACCTGCCCGGGTTCGGCCGCTCGCAGATGCCGGCTGATCAAATCTCGATAACCGGCTTTGCATCCGCCGTTGACCGGTTCTGCGAGGCGCTAGGCCTCGACTCCGTCATCCTCGTCGGCAATTCGATGGGCGGCTTCACCGCTGCCGAGGTGGCGATTCGCCACCCCGATCGCGTCTCACACCTCGTCCTTGTCGACGCGGCAGGCATCAGCTCCGCGGCGGTGACCCGCTCACGCTTTGGCGAGCGCTTCGCACGTCAGTTGATGATGCGCGGTCAGGGCAACCCAGAGGGAGCGAAGAAGATGCTGACGCGCCCCGGCTTCACGGCACTCGGAATGGGCCTAGTCGCGCGTTATCCGACGAGACTTTCCAAGGACTTCCTTGCAGAGCAGATCCTTACCTTTGGTGATGAGGGCTTCGCACCAGCCTTCGACGCGATCCTCGCCTACGACTTCCGCGAGCGACTGCCTGAGATAGACGACCCGGTGCTCGTCGTCCAGGGCGAAGACGACATCCTCGTTCCGCTTGGCGACGCGATCGAGTTCTGCGAGCGAATCCCGGACTCCGAGCTGCTGCTGCTCCCGGACACCGGCCACGTGCCGATGTTCGAGCGCCCGAAGGTTTTCAACGACGCACTGCTGGCGTTCATCGAAGCACCGCTCGCCGCGAACAGTTAGCGTCCAGCCAATGGACACGGCAACCGCAGCGATCAAGGCTCAGGGCGCGCTCGTGCGCGGCGCAATGCGGCTAGGGCCCCGCGCACAAGTGAAGCTGGCTGGCGGGACTCCCGTCGAACTGGACGGGCAGACGCTGGACCCGGGCCTGCAGCTCTTGCTGAAGCTGATGGAAATGGCACCCCAGCCACGGATGGAGACGCTGACAGCGGAGCAGGCGAGGGCCGGCGTCACCGCATCGCGTGAGCTGATCGCCTCGCCGGTAATCGAGATGGGGGCCGTTCAGGACACGTCCATCGCCGGTGCTGATGGACCGCTGAAAGCACGCCTTTACGTACCGAAAGAATGCCTTGGAGCGACAAGTCCGCTGCTCGTCTTCTACCACGGCGGCGGATTCGTGATCGGTGATCTTGAGAGCCACGATGCTCCCTGCCGCGTGCTTGCCGAACACTCGGGCTGCCGCGTTCTGGCAGTCGATTACAGGCTCGCTCCAGAGCATCCGTATCCTGCCGCCTCCGACGATGCGTTGGCTGCCTTCCGCGACGCCGTGGCTCGCGCCGCCGAGTTCGGCGCCGACCCGGAGCGGATAGCCGTTGGCGGCGACAGCGCCGGCGGCCATCTCGCAACAGTCACCGCCCAGAGCGCGCTCGCCGACGGAGGACCCGCTCCGGCATTTCAGCTCCTGATCTACCCGGTCTGCGATTTCGCCGAGAAGTACCCCTCCTACCACCTGTTCAGTGAGGGCTTCTTCCTCACGGAGGCACAGATGGACTGGTTTGGACGGCTGTACCTGCCGGAGGGCTCTGACCTGGAAGCCCCGACTGCGTCGCCGCTGAAGGCCGGCCCGCTTGCAGGACTCGCGCCGGCGCACATCATCACGGCCGGCTTCGATCCGCTTCGCGACGAGGGAGAGGCCTACGCGGCAAAGCTCAAGGCCGACGGCGTTGACGTGACCCTGCGCCGCCACCCGTCGCTGATTCACGGCTTCCTCAACTTCTCGGCAGTCAACCGGACCGCGCACGACGCCGTCTGCGAAATGGCAGGCGTGCTGCGCGCAGCTCTAGGTGCCTGAGCGGTTCTGCAGGTAGGCTGCGCGACGTGCCGAGGCCAACTCATAGAGCAATACGTTTCGCCCTCAGCGTTGGGGTTGCCCTGACGGCTCTTGGTGGCTGCGGCGGCAATACGCTCGACCAGTCGATCTCGGTCGGAGGGTCGCCATCGGTGCAGCCATTTCTGTCGATGACGGTCGACCGCTTTGCTCCTGAGAACCCGCTGGCTCGCTTCGAAATCAAGATGAACGGAAGCAGCGAGGGGATTGGCAACCTCTGCGACCAACTGGTCGACGTAGCGGCAACCGCGCGCAAGATGACCCCGAAGGAGATTGAAGCCTGCTCAGCTTCGGGCACGTCGCTCACGTCAATCCCCGTCGCACGCGACGCAATCGTCCTCTTCACTAACAAGAAGAGCTCGAACAAGATCGATTGCCTTACAGTGCCGCAGATCTATTCGCTCGTCGGCCCCGAATCAGCCGGTTTCAAGCGATGGAGCGACGGTATGGGGATTGCTAGCCAGCTGAGCGAAACCTCGACGCTCCCGAAGATTCCTCTGACCGTGATCGGTCCGCCGCAGACCTCAGGAACTGTCGATCTGCTGATCGATCAGACGATCTCCCCCTTCTCTCAGGCGCGCCAGCGCAGCTCCGAGCTGCGACCCGACTACCGCGCCCTCGCGAGCGACGCGATGATCCCCGGAGAGGTGTCGCGGGTCAAGAACAGCATCGGCTTTGCCGATTACGAGAAGGCACAACGCTGGCGCTCCGAGGTTCGCTTCCTCGAGGTAGATTCAGGCCGTGGCTGCGTCCCCGCGACCGCGGCAACAATCAGGGCCGGGAGCTACGCCCTCTCCCGCTCACAGTTCCTGTTTGTAAGCCTCAAAGCTGCCGCCGCCAATCCGACGCTCGCCGCGTTCATCTCCTTTGCACTTGAGCCAGCGCAGCTAGTGGACGAAGGCAACGCGTCCGGCATCTCGCTCGCTCCGAAAGAGATTGACGCCGCCAACCAGATCTGGAGCGCCGCGGCCGACGCAGCGGGAGTTTCACAATGAGTTCGTCGCTAAGCGCAGCTCCGGGTTTGGTGATCCTGGCTGTTTGTCTAATCGTGGCCTTCGGCTTCGCCGGGCTAGTGGCCTACCTGCTGCGCCGGTACCTGCCGCCAGGGCTGCGCGAACCGTCAGGCGCTACAGCGGCCGCCTACATGACTGCGTTCGGGAGCCTCTTTGCCTTCCTGACTGGATTCCTAATCAATTCTGAATACGCGACGCTGAAATCGGCACAGTCGTACGTGGGGCAGGAAGTCGCCGCCGCCACACAGCTAGCGTCCGCCAGCGCAACCCTCCCCCCTCCCGACGCCGCCCGAATTCAGGATGAGATGGTCGTCTACCTTTCATCGTTGCCAGGTGCGGAATGGAGGGCGCTGTCGCAGCGGAGGCCGGACAGCTCGCCGTCCGGTCAGTACCTGAGCGATCTTCAGCAGCAGGTTTATACGCTCTCGGAGCGCAAGTACCCGTCATCAGCGGCACTCTCGTCAATGGCCGGCGGGATCGAAGAGATGACGCAGGCCCGCCGCCAGTGGTTGGCGATCGCCGCAAGCTCGCTGCCGCTGCCGCTGCTGGTGCTTTGCGTCGTTGCCGCCGCCGCCCTGATTCTCAACGCCCTCGTAGTGGCAATCAGATCCGGATCTCGCTACTCAATCGTTGCGACCGGACTGGTGCTGATTGTTGCACTCGACATCGCCGCCATCGCGGCGATCACCGGGCCGTTCCAAGGCCCGTTCATCGCCAAACCAGAGCCGATCGTGAAGCTCGTCAATGAGATTCAGGACGGTCGCTACAAGCCTTGGATAAGCGGGCAATGAGCCGACGCGCCAAACTAGCCGCGGGCGGAGCGGCCGCCTGTCTGCTGGCCTTGTTGCTGGCCGTCGTGATGTGGCCTTCCGCAAACGCGCCCGACCCGTGCGCGGCCGATTCGTCGCGCTGCGCGACGATCGCTGCCGGCGAGCCGATCTACCTCGGAACGCTGCTGTCCGACACGGACACTCAAGGCATCGACGCTCTCACCTCGACCGAGCTTGCGATCGACTATCTCGACGGCCGCTTCGACGGGATTGGCGGACGCCTGCTGGACCACCCGATCTCGCTGGTCAGCGAGAACGACGGCTGCAGCCCCGAGGGCGGGCGACTCGGAGCGGAGCGGCTACTGCAGGAGGACAAGCTGCTCGGGGTAGTCGGGCCGACCTGCTCGTCGTCGGCACTTGATGCGGCCGACGCACTGCTGACCGCACGAAAGACGCCGATCATCAGCCCGTCGAACAGCGCGCCTTCGTTGACGGATGCGGAGCGCCATCAACGCTACTACTTCCGCACCGCACTAAACGACCTGCTCCAGGCCGAAGTTGCTTCCGCTTTCGCCTACGAGAAGCTCGGCGGGCGGACTGCGGCGGTGATGTTCAGCCCTTCGGCTTATTCAAGCCAGCTCGGCGTGGCCTTCGGAAATCGCTTCAAGCTGAAGGGTGGAACCGTTGTCTCCCGATCGAACCTCGAAGGGTCGGGCGGACTGACTGGTGCGATCCGGGCCGCGGAGCGCAAGAAGCCTGACGTGATTTTCGTGCCGGTGCAGATGTCAACTAAGCCTTCCTGCGCCGACACTGTCGCTGCGATCCGCGCGTCGGCAACTCTGAGAGCGAGCCGCGTGATTGTTTCCGAAGCCTGCCAGGACCGCACCTTCCTGACCGCGCTCGGCAAGGAGGCCGCCGGAGTATTCGCGTCCGGCCCCGACGCCGGCGACACCGCCCGCGACCCGTTCTACCAAAGCGAGTATCTCCCGGCCTTCAAGCGCAGCTCCGGCGCCGCCCCTGCCGGCGTGTTCGACACCAACGCCTTTGATGCTGCCAATCTGATCTTCGACGCGATCAGACAAGCGGCAGAGAGGCAGCCGGGAGGAGGCCTTGTCGTCGACCGCGAGAAGATGCGCTCTGCGCTGCTCGAAGTCAAGGGTTACTCGGGACTCTCCGGCACGCTCGATTGCAGCACAACCGGTGACTGCGCTCAGGGCGGACGGATCGCCGTCTACAAGGCCCCTGATTGGCCCGTCCTCAACCCGAAGGCTAAGCCCGTATTCAGCCAGTCGAAGTCCATCGTCGAGCTCCTGACCGGCCCTTAGCGCCAGGTCAGGCCTTCTTCACGACGCTGGACTTCAGTTGCATCGGTCCGAAGCCGTCAACCTTGCAGTCAATGTCGTGATCGCCTACGCCGTTGATCAGGCGGATGTTGCGGACCTTCGTACCGACCTTGATCGCCGTTGAACTGCCTTTGACCTTGAGGTCTTTGACCACCGTCACGGTGTCCCCGTCAGCGAGGACGTTGCCAACCGAGTCTCGAATCGCGGCCATCTGCACTTTTTCGTCGTCTGATTGCGAGGCGGCAGGCGCCCACTCGTGGCCACACATCGAGCAGACGAGGACGTCCTCACGCTCGTAGTGGTGCTCGCTAGAGCAGTCGGGACAGAGCGTTGTCGAAGCGGTCACTGGCTGGAGTGTCGCAGGGGTGCTGTGTCTGGAGCGGAGCGGGCGCGGCGGACGCGCCGGACTCTCGACCTGCCGCCGGCGACTATTTGAACCTGAAACGCTTGCTGTTCGGGGTGCCCTTGGTGCTGCCCTTGGCGGGTATCACGGAGGCGTTCCACGTGCCTTTCGCGAGCTTCAACGTGCAGCTTCGGCGGGCGACCTTGAGCTTGCCTTGCTTGATCGTGACGTTCTTGCATACGCCAGTCTTGAGGATGCTCCCGTTGGTAGCGGTCAGCGTGTAGGTAACGCCAGCGACCGGGGAGATGAGGGCTGTAACCGTCTTCGCTTTCGCAGACGAAGACCAGGCAACAGCTGGTTTAGCTGGCGGCACGACCGGAGCGACCGGTTTCACACTCCCGGACGGCGCTGATGCAGCGGTTTGCCAGGTCGCGAGCTTCGCTTTCGCGGTGAACGTGTAAGCAGTTCCGTTAGTCAGGCCGCTAACTACGCACGATGACTGGACGAAGCTGATTGTGCAGCGCTTCGAAGCGTCTTGAACCGCGGTGACGGTGTAGGACGATGGCGCACCGTTCGCTGCTGACAGCGGATTGGCTGCAACGCTGACGGTTGCAGTCCGGCTCCCGGTGTTGCCGAGAACTGCTGAAGGTGCCGCAGGCTTGGCAGGCGCAGCGGGGTATGAGCTCGACGTGATCTTCGACACATTGTCTGCGAAGAGGTTGGCGGTGTAGACGTTGCCAGCCGAATCAAGCGTAAGTGCGGTCGGGTTGCTGCCGGTCGCTGCCCAGTTGTTTGTTGTGACACCGGCGCGCGTGATCTTCCACACGCTGCTCGTGGCACCGCTGCCGGTATAGACGTTGCCGGCCGGATCGAGCGTGATCCCGAACTGGGCAAAGCCGGTTGTGGCCCAATCGGTGGTTGTGACGCCAGCGGGCGAAATCTTGGTCACATTGCCGTCGCCGTTGTTGGTCGTGTAAATGTTTCCGGCCAAATCAACCGTGATCGCGCGTGGGTTGTTGCCGGTGCTCCCAAGCGTTGTTGATACCCCAGCGGGCGTGAGCTTTGTCACATTGTTCGCGCCGCTATTGGCGGTGTAGATGTTGCCTACCGAATCAATCGTGATCGCTTCCGGGTAGCTGCCGGTTATCCCCAGGATCGTTGATGTGCCGCCGGGCGTGAGCTTTGTCACATTGTTCGAGCCGCTGTTGGCGGTGTAAATGTTGCCTACCGAATCAATCGTGATCGCGCTCGGGCGGATACCGGTTGTCCCCAGGATGGTTGATCCACCGTCGGGCGTGATCTTCGACACATTGTTCGAGAGGGCGTTGGCGGTGTAAATGTTGTCGG
>WLNX01000096.1 GCA_009699565.1 Actinomycetota bacterium
CCGCGGCGACGACAACCTCTCCGGAGAGGGCGGCAACGACCTCCTGTTCGCGAACGGCGGAGTTGACGTGCTTAGCGGCGGGGACGGCAATGACCGCCTCTGGGCTGTGGCCCGCGGCGACGTTGTCCCAGGTGCAGGCGGCGCGATTGACACGGTCGGCGACTCGCTTAGCGGCGGTGCCGGCAACGACCGCCTCAACGCTCGTGACGGTGAGGTCGACACGATCACCTGCGGGGACGGCACCGACATTGCCAAGCTCGACAACGCCGACGTGATCAGCGACGCGACGGCAGAAGCCCCCAACGGCTCCTGCGAGACCGTAAAGCGCGCGGAGCCCAAGTCCGTTGACGCGGATTCGGTGAGCGAGAACCTGCAGCAGCGCCTGGCGGACATCCTCGCGAAGCTGCGCAGCAAGCGCTAAGCGACTGCGCCCGTCAAGCGGCAGCGAGCGGCCCCTTCCCTGGGGCCGTTCGTCTGTCTGGGCCAGCGACTGCGATAGCCTCACTGCGTGCTCCAGGGACCAGATCCGCACAGCCCAAACCCGCTGAAGCTGATGCTTCAGGACGTTGTCGACGACCGGTCCGCGACCGTTCCCTGGCCTCCCGGAACGACCAACTTCAGCTTCGCCAACACGCAGCGCTTCTCGAAGGATCCGCTCGGGATGTACCTCGAGTACTACGAGCGCTACGGGCCGGTCTTCACGATCAAGGTGCTGCACTTCAACGCCGTGATGATGCTGGGGCCGGAGGCGAACCACTACGTCCTCGTCTCCAACGCCGACAACTTCACTTGGCGCGACGGCTACATGCGCGACCTGATTCCGCTGCTTGGCGACGGGATGCTGACGATCGACGGCGCCTTCCACCGCACCTCTCGCAAGCTGATGCTGCCCGCGTTCCACAGCAAGAAGATCGCCAGCGCCACCGAGATCATCAACGACGAGGTCGACCGCGCGGCGGAGGACTTGATCCCCGGTTCGGTGATCGACCTGTACGACTGGGTCAGGCACCTCGCCCTTCGCGTCGCGCTGCGCGCTCTCTTCGGCCTGGACCCGGACAAGGCCCGTGCCGGCGATTTTGACGCCGTCACCGAATTCGAGAACGCGCTCTCGTTCCACGCGCGCGACTTCGCAATGCAGCTTGCCCGCGGACCGCTCACCCCCTACGCAAAGCTGGTCAAGTCCCGTGCCCGGCTCGACGAGCTGATCTACGGCGAAATTGCGAGCCGCCGCCAGAGCGGCGAGCGCGGAGAGGACGTCCTCTCGCTGCTGCTCGACGCGCAGGATGAAGACGGCCAGGGGCTCGAAGACCGCCACATCCGCGACCACGCGATGACGCTGCTCTTCGCCGGTCACGACACCACCAGTTCCAGCGTTACCTTCATGTTCTACGAGCTCTCGAAGAACCCGGAGCTGCTCGACGACCCGCAGATCACGCCGCAGATGATCTTTGACGAAACGCTGCGGATGTACCCGCCGGCCTACATCGGTCCGCGCCGCTCAGTTGACCCATTCGAATTTGCCGGCGTCAAGGTTCCCGGCAGGGCCCATGTCAATTACTGCTCGTGGGCAAGCCATCACCTCCCCGACGTCTGGGACTCGCCGGAGACCTTCAACCCGCTCCGCTTCACCGAGGAGGGCAAGAAGGCGATGAAGAAGGGGCAGTACATCCCGTTCGGCGGCGGGTCGCGGACCTGCATCGGCATGCGCTTTGGGCAGGCCGAGGTCGGGGCGATCATGCGCGCGATCTTCGAGCGCTGCCGTCTTGAGGTGCTCCCCGGATACGAGCTGAACATCCGGCTCGCACCAACGATCTCGCCGATCCAGGGAATGCCGGTGATGGTCCACCGCGCAGAGCCGGCGCGGGTTCTGAGCAACACGCAGCAGCCTGCAGTTCCAGCTGCCGCCTAGAACGACAACGGGCCGCCACGCTGCTGCGCGACGGCCCGTGGCCAACCTAAGTAATTGCGGATGCTGCGATCAGGCAGGCATCTCCCCGCTCGGCGGCGCCATCGTGCCTACTCCCGGGCCGGGCTTCGATTCACCCTTTGCCTCAAGCAGCTCGTAGTAGACGACCGCGATGATGATCGAGACGTACGGGTAGATAACGATCGCCAGAAGCAGACCGATAATCACTCCGAGGATCGGCGTGATCGCCACGAACAGCGCGACGATGATTCCCATCACGATCAGCAGGATGTAGATCAGGATGAATACGCCGATCAGACGCCAGCGATTCCCCTTGGTCAGCTCGCTGCTTCGGCTCATTGCGGCGAATACGCCGAGGTCCTCGGCGACCAGCGCCGGAACGGCAACCAGCCACATCAGCGCGAGGATGATCCCCGGGATAATGAAGAAGAAGAAGCCGATCACGATCAGGATGCCTGTGACGATGCTCAGCAGCAAGATCGACCAGAGCTTCGGCGTGATGCTGCCGAACAGGTCGCCCACCGAGGCGTCAACCTTGCCGTCTGCTTCAACGTCTTGGACGACGCGGACGACGATGCCGGCCATGTAAAGGCTGGCGACGAGCGTCGCGATCGAGTAGATCAGGTTGATCAACCAGCCCTGATCGGAGAAGTAGCCAAGAATGGCTACCGGAATGAAGAGGATTAGCGCAACGATCCAGATCGTCGCGAACGACTTCTTGAGGATGTCCCCAGTGTCGCTGAGAACCTTCCCCGGATTGATGTGACCGGGCTCTGAGCCTGCGGTTGTCATCTCTAAATGCTCCTTTGTTGCGGTAGGTGCTGCTAAATGGCAGGAACGCCATCTGGGAGGTTCGACATTGCCTCATCCATCTCCTGCTGGGAAAACTCAAGATCCTCGAGCTGTCCGGAGAGGTAAGCGTCGTAGGAAGCGAGGTCAAAGTTGCCGTGACCACATAGGCCGAAGAGAATTACGCGCTCCTCGCCGGCCTGCTTGGCGGCCTCCGCCTCTTCCAGCACAACGCTGATTGCGTGTGTCGGCTCGGGCGCGGGGATGATCCCCTCGGTGCGGGCAAACTGCAGCCCGGCCGCGAAGGTGTCGTTCTGCACGACCGAGCGTGCCTCGACCATTCCGCCGTGCACAAGCGCCGAGATAAGCGGCGATGCGCCGTGGTAGCGCAAACCACCTGCGTGAACCGGAGGCGGAACGAAGTCGTGACCGAGCGTGTACATCGGCATCATCGGCGTGAGTCCCTGCGTGTCGCCGAAATCGTAGGCGTAGTCGCCCTTGGTCAGAGTTGGGCAGGCGGCAGGCTCGGCAGCGATGAACCGCGTCGTCGCCCCGTCGCGGATGTTTCGACGCAGCCATGGAATCGTCAGGCCACCAAAGTTCGAGCCGCCGCCAAAGCAGGCGACGATCGTGTCCGGCTCCTCGCCAGCCATCTCCATCTGCAGGATCGATTCCTGGCCGATGATCGTCTGGTGGAGGATCACATGGCTCAGGACCGAGCCGAGCGCGTAGTTGACGCTCTCGTCTTGAGCGGCAATCTCAACCGCTTCCGAAATGGCGATCCCCAGCGACCCGGTCGGGTGCTGAGCGTTGGCGCGGCCAGCCTCCGTCAAGTCGGAAGGCGACCGGTGGATCTCGGCGCCAAAGGTCTCAATCATCGAGCGGCGGTAGGGCTTGCTGTCGTATGACGATCCGACCATGAAGACTTCGCACTCAAGATCGAAGATGCCGCAGGCAAAGGCCAGTGACGAACCCCACTGCCCGGCGCCTGTTTCGGTGGTCAGCTTCTTGATGCCGGCCTTGGCGTTGGCGAACGCCTGCGGAACTGCCGTGTTCGGCTTGTGCGAGCCGGTAGGCGACACACCCTCGTACTTGAAGTAGATGTGAGCCGGCGTGTCCAGCGCTTTCTCCAGGCGACGGGCGCGGTAGAGCGGCGTTGGGCGCCAGAGCTTGTAGACCTCGCGTACCTCCTCCGGGATCTCAATCTCTGGCTCCTGCGAAACCTCCTGCATGATCAGCTCTTCAGCGAAGATGCCGAGGAAATCCTCAGGTCCTGCCGGCTCTTTCGTTGCAGGGTTCAGAGGTGGGAGCGGTTCGCCCGGGAGGTCTGGAGCGATGTTGATCCAGTGGGTAGGGATCTTGTCCTCTGACAGCAGGTACTTAGTTGTGTCGTTTGACATCGCGCTTCAGGGCCTCCTCGGCAATCGGGGACTGATGAAGAACACTACCTTCGAGCGCCAATCCGCGCCATACTCAGGGCGCGCCCGTAGCTCAGCGGTTAGAGCCCCCGACTCATAATCGGTCAGACACAGGTTCGAATCCTGTCGGGCGCACTATTAGTCCAGCGAAGTATTCGCCCTGACTCTTAGCCGGTCGTCTATCTTTGGCGCGTGGCAATCACGCTCACCCAGCTGCGCAGCTTCCTCGCCGTCGTCCGCACCGGATCGGTCACCTCGGCCGCCGAAGAACTGGTCGTAACGCAGCCTTCGATCTCGGCCGCCGTGCGGGCGCTCACGCGCGAGGTCGGCACCTCGCTGCTGGAACGCGACGGGCGCGGCATCAGGCCAACTCCTGCCGGTAAGGCCTTCGCTCCCTACGCGACCGACATCATCGGTCTGCTCGACCGCGGCCAGGCGGCGGCGGTCGAGGCGTCCGGGATCGCTGCCAGCGGCCTGCGGATCGCGGCCGTCACAACCGCAGCGGAGTCTTTCGTCCCGGTGCTTCTAAAGCGCTACGCGTCACGCAACCACGACGTTGATCTGACCCTGGCGGTGGGGAACCGCAACCGCGTACTCGACCTGCTGCTGCGCCGCGAGGCCGATATCGCATTTGTAGGAAGGCCGCCGAGCGGCGGGCGCGACGGGCGGATCAAGTCCCAGACGGTGCGGCCAAACGAGCTGGTGCTCGCCGGCGCGCCCGACCACCCACTTGCGAAGAAGAGTTCGGTGGCGGCGGCGGAGCTGAACGGCAGCCGCTGGTTGCTGCGCGAGCAGGGCTCCGGCACAAGGACCGCCAACGAGGACTACATCGCCGCAAACGGGCTGACGGTCAGCACGCTGACGCTGGGGTCCAACGGCGCGATCAAGCAGGCCGTCAAGTCGGGGCTGGGAATCTCGTTCCTCGCGCGCGACTCGGTCGCCGGCGAACTGGAGGGCGGGTCGCTGGCGATCATCCCACTGACCAACATCCCGCCCGGCCGCCCGTGGCACGTGATGCGCTCCTCCGTCGGCCCAAAGTCGGACGTCGTCAGCGACTTCTTCGACTTCGCCGTCGCCGAGGCGCACACGCCCGCCGGCTAGAAGTTGCCGCGACCGCAGCTTTCCATGCGATCATGCCCGTGGGCGGTTAGCTCAGCTGGTTAGAGCACCTGCTTTACACGCAGGGGGTCATCGGTTCGAATCCGATACCGCCCACTCTGCAGACGCCAACTAGAGTCGCTATTCGTGACAGAGACCGTCACCTACTTGACACGGCTGCAGAAGGGCGCAGAGCGCTGGTTCATCCAGCTTGCTCTGGCGATCGGTCTGCTTTCCGGCGCATTGGTTGCGTTCGGAACTCGCCACGGCTGGTTCCAGATCGACGACTTCCCGATCCTTAACGAGGCTCACGATCGCGGCCTCTCGCTCGACTTCCTGCTCTCGCCAGTGATGAACGAGCGCTTCTCACCGGGCCATCGCGTGATCCAGTGGATCGTGCTGCAAGCGCCGGGCAACGAATGGCTCGTCGTGATCGTGACTAGTTCACTGCTGGTGGGCGTCAGTTCGCTCTTGCTGGCCGTCCTCGTGCGCCAGATAACCGGCGAGCCTCTGCTCGCGCTCGCCTGCGGCGCCGTCTTCGGCAGCTGGTCGGGTTGGACGGCTATCTCACTCTGGTTTGGAACCGCGGCGCTCACGCTGCCAACGATCGCGTTGATGATCGCCGCTCTGATCATCAGCGTTCGCTGGGATCGGAGCCGGCGCAAGGTGGACCTGTTTACGGCAGCGCTACTCCTTCTCCTCGCCTGTTGCTTCTCGGTGCGAGCCGTGATTTTGCCACCACTGCTTCTCATCCTGCTGGTCCTAGCAACGCCATCTACACGGTCGATCACTGTCGCCGATATCTGGCAGCGGATGAAAAGTGTTCGCGCCCTGCTGATAGTCGCGTTCCTAATCCCCGTGCCATTTGTGGTGCTTGACGCCAAGGCGACTGGAACTGTCAGCGAAGCGACGTCGCCGGCGGCGCACGACTGGCTGGAGCTGTCGTGGCACTGGATCCTCGACGGCGTAGGGGCGGTTGTGCTGAACGCACAGCCGTCAGTCGCAGGCCACCCGGCTACGACGGGGGCGATCGGTGTCGTTGCGGAGCCAGGCCTCTCCGGTCAGCCGGCCACCGTCTGGGCCGTCGCCGGAATCTGCCTGCTAGTGCTACTAGCAGCGTCCACGATCCGTGGAACACGCAGTGCAACGGTTTGGGTAGCGATGCTCGGGCTGCTGCTCCTCTGTGGGCTCGAAATCGGCTACGCGCGACTAGGCCAACTCGGGCTGATGATCGTGTCACCGCTCCGATACCACGAGGCAGATCTCCTAGTGATCGGCGTCCTAGCGCCGGCGGCCTGGGTTGCCTCAGGAAAACCGTTCCCGCGAAGCGGCGGCGCTCGCAAACTGTTCACGGCTAGCGCCATCGTGCTTGCCGGCCTCTGGCTACTCAGCGGTGCTCGAACAGTTCACAGCCTTCATCAAGCCGACATTGGCCCCCGCACCCGCGCAGCGGTCGAGGCGATGCGAGAGACGGTCCCCCCAATTCTTTCGGGCACAACGAAGGCTTCGCTGATCGACACCCGCTCGCCGACGTCGCTGAGTTTCGCCGGCGACCGCGAACTGCCGCGGACAATCAAGACCTTCGTCACATCGGCACCGTTCAGCCTGTTTGACCGGTCAGGCATTCCCTTCATCGTTGATAA
>WLNX01000097.1 GCA_009699565.1 Actinomycetota bacterium
AGGTGCTCTTGACCTTGTGCTGCGCGTACATCCCGAACCCGAGTGGAACCAGCAGACAGACGATGTAGAGGCCGAAGCCGCTCACGAGCCGTCCGCCGAGCAGCAGGAGGCGTCATCGATCTGGGACTCGGGAAGAATCTGCTGCCAGACGTCGCCCAGTGCATCGAGCTCGCCGGGCGAGAGTCGGCTCAGAAAGACCCGCCGTACCCCGGCGAGGTGCGTGTCGCGCGCCGCAGCCAGACGGTCGCGCCCGGCGCCGGTCAACATCGCGAACGAGCCGCGGGCATCACTGGGACAGGAACAGCGCTCCAACAGGCGGTCGCGCTCGAGACGATCGACCAGCCGCGTCAGCCCGCTGCGGCTGAGGACAACCGATTCGGCCAGCTCGGACATCCGCATCCGCGCGCCGTCGGCCTCGTTGAGCTTGAGCAGGACCTCGTAGGAGCTGAGCGAGATTCCGTGTTCACTAAGCAGCTCGCCGTCGAGCGCCTTGGTAACCGCTGCGTGGGCGCGAAGCATGCCCCGCCAAGCAAGCAGCTCGCGGCTGTCGAGCCGGGATGCATCGAGCGCTGATGTAGGTGAAGTGGCCATGGTCAACGATGCCTGAAAGTACTTCGACAACGGTAGCAGCGGGGTACCCCGAAACAGGCCGCTTCGGGGTACCCGCGGCGACGCCGCGGTAGGCTCGTGAAATGGCGCTGGAGGGCATCCACCACATAACGGCAATCACCGGCGACGCCGATACCGTCGTTGACTTCTACGGCCGCGTACTCGGACTTCGGCTGGTCAAGCAGACAGTCAACTTCGACGATCCGACCGCCTACCACCTCTACTTCGGAGCCGAGGACGGTGCCACCGGCTCGGTCCTCACCTTCTTCGAGTACCCGGGCGCCGCTCCCGGGCTGCCTGGGGAAGGAATGATCCACTCGATCACTTGGCGGGTCGCCTCCGACGAGGCTCTCGACTTCTGGCAGGCGCGGCTGCGCGACGCAGAGATGTCGGTGCTGCGCGGCGAAGGCCGGCTGGAGTTCCGCGACCCCGAGGGCCTCGCCTGCGAGCTGGTTGTCGACGAGAGCGGCGAAGCGCCGCTGACCGCATCGTTCGCCGAGGTCCCGCTCGAATTTGCGCTGCAGGGCTTCGCCGGGGTGCGCGCTTACGCGCGGGAGCCGCAGCTGAGCGAACCGCTGCTGACGGCGCTCGGCTTCACTGAGAGCGGCGACGACGGCCGCTGGCTGCTCAAGGGAGAACGGCGCAGCGCGACGCTGCGCTACGACGACCCACCACTCGATTCGCCCCGTCCGGGAGCGGGCACCGTCCACCACGTCGCCTGGTCGGCCGCCGACGACGCCGAGTTGGGGGCCTGCGCTGAGAAGGCCAACGCCGCAGGCAGTCGCGCAACGCCGATCATCGACCGCGATTACTTCCATGCCGTCTATTTCCGCGAGCCAAGTGGAGTCTTGTTCGAGGTCGCTTCGCGCGACATCGGGTTCACGGTTGACGAACCGGAGGACGAGCTAGGCCGCTCGCTGAAGCTGCCGCAGCAGTTTGAGCAGCACCGCGAACAGATCGAACAGAAGCTCGCGCCGCTGACCAACCCGCGCGCCGACGGCTAGCCGCTGATCAGCGAGCTGCCGGTGATTGCCGGCGGCTGCTCGATGCCAAGCAGTTCCAGTGCGGTCGGAGCGACGTCGGCGAGGATTCCGCCGCCGCGCAGCTCGAGCCCCTCCCGCGTGACGATCAGCGGCACGAGGTTGAGCGAATGGGCGGTATTCGGAGAACCGTCCTGATTGATCATCTGCTCCGCGTTGCCGTGATCGGCAGTGATGATCAGTTCCCCACCTGACGCGGCAACGGCCTCCACGATCCTGCCAAGGCAGCGGTCAACGGTCTCGATCGCCTCGACCGCCGCCGTGACCACGCCGGTGTGACCGACCATGTCGGGATTGGCAAAATTGATGATCGCGAACTGCGGAGGAGCCTCGTTCCAAGCGGCGAGGAAGACGTCGGCTGCGGCTTCGGCGCTCATCTCGGGGCTTTCGTCGTAGGTCGCAACGTCGCGCCGGGATGGCACAAGCTCGCGCCGCTCTCCCTGCTGCGGATGCTCGTCGCCGCCGGCAAAGAAGTAGGTGACATGCGGATACTTCTCGGTCTCGGCTACGTGGAGTTGGCGCCCGCCGGCGGCCGCGATCACCTGCGGCAGCGTGACGAGGGGCCGCTCCGGCGCAAAGGCGACCGGGTAGGGCCAGCCCTCTTCGTATTCGGTCAGGCAGGTGTACGTCGTGACCGGCGCGGCGCCTGCGCGTTCAACGTCGTCGAATGCGGGATCGCAGAGCGCGCGCGTCAGCTCGCGCATCCTGTCGGGCCGGAAGTTGAAGGCAATAACGCTGTCGCCGGGCTCAATCACGGCGCCGTCGCCGACCACAGTCGCAGCAATGAACTCGTCGGTTTCGCCTCTCTCGTAGGCGGCCCGCGCAGCCGCCGGAGCATCCTCGGCGCGGTGCTCAGCGCGGCCGGCGGCAAGCAGATCCCAGGCAACCTGGACGCGCTCCCAGCGACGGTCACGGTCCATCGCGAAGAAGCGACCAACGACGCTGGCTACGCGGGCGTTGCCGGCCGCCGCACACCAGCCGTCGACCTGCTCCAAGTAGCGCTCGGCCCCGTGCGGGTCGCTGTCGCGCCCGTCGCTGAAGGCGTGGATGAAGACCTGCTCCACTCCGAGGTCTGCTGCCATGCGGATCAGCTCGCGCAGATGCTCGATGCTCGAGTGGACTCCGCCGTCGCTGACGAGACCGATCAGGTGGAGGCGTTCGCTGGAGCGCATCGCATCGACGAGCACCGGATTCTCGTCAAATTCGCCGTCCGCCACGGCGTCATCGATCCGCGTCAGGTCCTGACGGATGACGGCACCTGCGCCCAGGTTCAGGTGACCGACCTCGCTGTTGCCCATCTGCCCTTCCGGCAGGCCGACGGCCCTGCCGCTGGCGGTCAACTCCGTGTGCGGGTAGCGCTGCCAAAGAGCGTCGAAGACCGGCGTGTTCGCAAGCTCCACTGCGTTCCCCGGCCCCGGCTTGGCCAGCCCCCATCCGTCGAGGATGACGAGACAGACAGCGGGGGCCGCGGCGGTCAACTGACCGCCGCCGCTGCGATCGCTGCGAACGACTCGGGCTCCAGCGAGGCGCCTCCTACCAGCGCGCCGTCAACATCCGGCAGTCCGAGCAACTCGGCGGCGTTGTCGGACTTCACCGATCCGCCGTAGAGGATCCGCGTCGACTCGGCAGCTTCGGCGTGGACCGCAGCAACGCGCGAGCGGACGAATGCGCAGGCCTCCTGGGCCTGCTCGGCCGTTGCGACTGCGCCGGTGCCGATCGCCCAGATCGGCTCGTAGGCGATCACAAGCTCAGCCAGCGCTTCAGCGTCAAGAAGCGCGAGGCCCCGGTCGAGCTGAGCGGTCAGAACCGCCTCGGTCTCGTCCTCGTCGCGCTGCTGACCGGTTTCGCCGACGCAGAGGATCGCCGCAAGCCCTGCGCTCCTGGCGGCCAGCAGTTTCTCCGCGAGCACGGCGTCGGTCTCGTTGAAGTACTCGCGACGCTCGGAGTGGCCGAGTACAACGCCGTGCACGTCGATCTCGCTCAGCATCGCGGCGCTGACCTCGCCGGTGAACGCGCCCTCAGGGGCTTGGTGCATGTTCTGCGCGTAAACCGACACCCTTGACCCGCGCGTCGAGTCGACCATCGCCTGCAGGTCGGTGAACGGGACGCAGATCGCGAGGTCGACGCCGTCGGCGGCGTAGACGAGCGGCAGCAGGCCCGAGATGAAGCGCTCGGCCTCGGCAACCGTCTTGTGCATCTTCCAGTTTCCGGCGATCAGCGGTGTTCTCATTTCAAAGCCTCCACGGCAGGTAGCGTGGCACCCTCGATCAGTTCGAGCGTCGCCCCTCCACCAGTAGACAGGTGGGTTACACGGTCTTCAAGCCCGAATTGAGCGAGCGCTGCAGCGCTGTCGCCGCCGCCGACGACGCTGGTTCCCGGGCAGGAGGCGACGGCTTCGGCTACCGCACGAGTGCCGGCTGAGAAGGGTTCCATCTCGAAGGCACCCATCGGCCCGTTCCAGCAGACGCTCCCTGCCGCAGCGATCTGCTCTGCGTAAGCGGCCGAGCTGCGCGGACCGATGTCAAGTCCCATCCAACCCTCGGGAACGTCAACCCCGTCTACAACCTTGATCTCGGTTGCAGCGCTGAAGTCGCGGCCGACGACAAGGTCAACCGGCAGCATCAGCCTGGTTGAGCTCGCCTCGGCATCGGCCAGGACGCGGCGGGCCGGCTCGATGTCGTCCTGCGAGCAGAGCGAGTTGCCGATCTCGTGGCCCTGGGCGGCAAAGAACGGGAACGCCATCGCTCCGCCGATCAGGACTGCGTCGGCAAGCTCGAGAAAAGTGTCGATCACGCCGATCTTGTCGGTCACCTTTGCGCCGCCAACGATCGCAACCATCGGCCTTGGCGGATCGGAGAGGATCCCGTTGATCGTCTCAACCTCGCGCTGGAGCAGCAGCCCGGCGGCGCTGACTTCAATCTGGTCGACGATCCCAACATTTGATGCGTGGGCCCTGTGGGCAACGCCGAATGCATCATCCACGTAGACGTCGGCTAGCTCGGCGTATGCGGCTGCGAGCTGCGGATCGTTCTTTGTCTCGCCCTCTTCGAAGCGGACGTTCTCCAACATCAGGATCTCGCCGGGCGCGAGCCCCTCGGCGATTGCCTGAACCTCGTCGCCAACGACCGAGCGGGCCAGCTTCACCCGCCAACCGGTCAGCTCGGTGAGGCGATCGGCCGCGGGTTGGAGCGAGCAGCTCGCGTCCACGCCCTTCGGCCGGCCAAGGTGCGATGCAAGGACCAGCGCGCAGTCGCGCTCAAGCAGATACTTGAGCGTCGGCAGCGCCGCCCTGATCCGGGCATCGTCGGTTATGTGGAGGTTCTCATCGAGCGGGACGTTGAAATCGACCCGCACGAAGACGGTGCGCCCTACGACGTCGATCTGCTCGAGCGTGCGCACCTGCGCCTAGCTGATCTGCTGGACCAGATCAACGAGGCGGTTTGAGTAGCCCCACTCGTTGTCGTACCAGCTCACGATCTTGACGAGCGTGTCGTCCAGGACGCTGGTCAGCAGGCCGTCAACAATCGAGCTGTGCGGATCGCCGACGATGTCCGATGAGACGATCGGATCTTCGGTGTAGCGAAGAATGCCGTTCATCGGGCCGTCTGCTGCCGCCTTCAGCGCGGCGTTGATCTCGTCAACGCTTGTGGCGCGCTCGGCTTCAAAGGTCAGGTCGACAACCGAGCCGGTGATTACGGGGGCGCGGATCGCGTAGCCGTGCAGCTTGCCTTCGAGCTCCGGCAGCACCAGCGCCACAGCCTTCGCTGCTCCGGTTGAGGTTGGGACCAGGTTGACCGCCGCGGCCCGCGCACGGCGCAGGTCGGAATGGGGGCCGTCCTGGAGGGCCTGATCGCCGGTGTAGGCGTGGATCGTCGTCATCAGGCCGTGCTTGATGCCGACCGTGTCATTGGCGACCTTGGCGATCGGGGCAAGACAGTTGGTGGTGCAGGATGCGTTCGAGATCACGTCCTGCGTGGCGGCGTCGTACTGGTCGAAGTTGACGCCGAGCACGATCGTTTTGTCTTCCCCGCTTGCGGGGGCCGAGATTACGACCTTCTTGGCGCCGGCCGCGAGGTGCTTGGCGGCGTCGTCGCGCTTAGTGAAGAAGCCGGTTGACTCGATCACGATGTCGGCGCCGACGTCGCCCCAAGGAAGATCGGCGGGGTCGCGCTCTGCGAAAACGCGGATCTCGTCGCCGTCAATGATCAGTGAATTCTCGGTCGCTTCGACGGTTCCGTCGTAGGTGCCGAGAATCGAGTCGTACTTGAAGAGGTGGGCGAGCGTGGCGGGATCGGTCAGGTCGTTGACAGCGACAAAGTCGATGTCTGCTCCGCTGGCCTTCGCGGCGTGGACGACATTCCTGCCGATACGGCCAAAGCCATTGACTGCAACGCGTACGGACATTTAGAGAAATCCTTCGGATCGGGTACAGCGCAAGGCTATCTGAGCATCGCCGGGTGCTGCTTTGCGATCAGAGGTCGATGTCGCGGTGGACGACGTCAACCGTAAGGCCTTCGGTGTCCGCGTAGCGCCGGCAGAGCCCTTCGGCAACCGCCACCGAGCGGTGGTGACCGCCGGTGCAGCCGATCGCAATCGTCAGGTGCGACTTGCCCTCCGCAACGTACTGCGGCAGCAGATAGTCGAGCAGAGCAAGCAGGCGCTCGTAAAGCTCCTCGAGCCGGCCGTCCTGCCCGATGTATTCGACGATCGCGGCATCGCGGCCGGTCAGCGGCCGCAGTTCCTGGACGTAGTGCGGGTTGGCGAGGAAGCGGACGTCGAAGAGCAG
This sequence comes from Actinomycetota bacterium, assembly GCA_009699565.1. GTDB lineage: Bacteria > Actinomycetota > Thermoleophilia > Solirubrobacterales > Solirubrobacteraceae > F1-60-MAGs163. The sequence goes on from WLNX01000097.1 coordinate 6,436, forward strand.
GTCGGCGTCGCGCGCAGGGCCGTGCTTGAAGCCGAAGCTCTCGAAGGAGACAGCCAGCTTCGCGGTGCTGCTGCGCGGCAGCAGCTCGTCGATCAGCTTGGCCCTCAGCTCGGCTGCGGTGAGACCGCTGGAGTCAATGATCAGGTCGGCACGCGAGCGCAGCGGCTCAACCAGATCGCGCTCGGCGGCCACGCCCTGAGGCACGCTGCCGTGCGGACTCATCGGGTGACGGCGACGGGTCTCCTGGTAGCGGGTTAGGAGCTCCTGGTCGGCCGCGTCGAGGAAAAGCACCCGGTAGTTGATGCCGGCCTGGGCCAGTTCGTCGAGCACGTTCGACATCTGCTCGAAGTACTCGCCGCCGCGGGCATCGGAAACAATCGCGGCGCGGCGCACCTTTGAGCCTTCGTGAAGGAAGAGATCGACGAG
>WLNX01000098.1 GCA_009699565.1 Actinomycetota bacterium
GTCGGGCTAGTCATCATGAGCCTCGGTTGGCCGGAGGGAACGCCGCTGCGACAGGCGTTCAACTTCACCTACAACAACTTCCCCGCAGTCCAGTTCCTGCGGTCCACCTACAAGGCGGGCCCGCTCGTGCTGATCGGCTTGGCGCTGCTCGCAGGTATGGCTGCAGCGCAGCTCGCCTCAGCGCTGCGCGGGCGCAGTGGGCTGCCGCCGGGGCTCGCGAAGATTGTCGCCCCCGCAGCGGTACTCGTTCTGCTGGCTCTGGCTGCTTGGCCGCTGGTGCGCGGCGAGGCGATCGACCCGCTTGTTTCCTGGAAGTCGATTCCCAAGGCCTGGACTGCAACCGCAGCGCAGCTTGACTCCTCGCTCCCGGAGAACAAGAGGGCGATGATCCTTCCCGGACAGCTCTACTCCTTCTACAACTGGGGCGGGACCGTCGACCCGATTCTTCCCGCGCTGACCGACCGGCCGGTGGCCGTTCGCAGCTACGTACCGTACGCCGATCAGCGGGCAACAGACCTGCAATGGACGATTGACACGCTGGTCCAGCAGCAGCGGGTTCTCCCCGGGCAGCTCACCGCTTTGCTCGGACTGATGGGCGTCGGGCAGGTAGTCACAGGCACCGATGACAACCGGCTCCTGAGCGGCGGGGCAACAGCGGCCGACGGCGCACGGGCGCTGAACGCGGATGGGGGACTTGTTCGGCTTGGCGGCCAAGGGCCGATCACGTCGTTCCCCGCGACCGCCGGGACGATCGAACCGGACCTTCGCCTTGCGCAGGTGAGCCGCTCCAAGGTCACGGGAGGGAGGGGGCTTATCAGGGTCTTGCCAAGCGCTCCGCAGCTAGTCGTCGACGGGTCGGCCGAGACGCTGGCAGCTCTAGCTGCCGTCAAGGGGCTCCCCGCCAAGGATCCAATCTTCTATTCCACCGATCGCACAACTGCCCAGCTCAGGGCGGCTGCCCGGGAAGGAGCGAACTTCGTCGTCGGCGACGGCAACCGGCGCCACGTAGTCGTCGCTTCGCGGCTCAGGCAGAGCTACGGCGCAACCGTTGGAGCCAATCAGAGCTTCAGCGAGGATGCGGCCGTCCTCAATCGCGATTCCAGCGCTGGGAGCGACGCGCAGAGCGTCGCCGAGTATCAGGGAATCGTCGGGATCTCGGCTCCGTTCTCGCCAGGAGTGGCGCAGTTCCCCGAGCACCGACCATATGCAGCGGTGGACGGCGATCTCGAAACCGCGTGGCGCGCCGACCGCAACCTCAACGACAGCGAGTGGTATCTCCAGCTTGAGCTGCCAAAGGCCAGAGACGTGCCGTACATCGACCTGTATCCGGACACGGACGCGGAGGTGCAGGTAACCGAGGTCGCGGTGAACGGACAGCGCTACCCGGTTCACCGCGGTTGGAACAGACTGCCGGTTCGTCTGAAAGAGGTCAGCCTGATCACGGTGGAGCTGGTTGGGGTTACCTCGCCCGGCCCGGAGCGGCTGGGTGGTGGCGGTATCCGCGAACTGCAGATACCGGGGGTGACCGTCAGCGAGCAGATCCGGCTGCCGATTGTCGTGGCCAATGCGCTCAAGGGAACCCCGCTCGATCGGTCGGGACTTCAGTACCTGCTGACGCGCACGACCGGCGATGATCCCTACCGCCGCGACACGGCTGGAGCGGGGGCCCAAGGTTCGCTTGTTCGAGACCGTGGCGACGCAGAGGCCACCTTTGCCCGGCGTCTGGTTACGCCGGGAACCCGCAGCTACGCGGTTAATGGGCTTGCGGGAGTGGCCGCGTCGGCGCCCGACTCCGCGATTGACAGGCTCGCCGGTACCCGGGGTCCGCTGACGGCCAATTCCTCGGGCAGGTACCTCGGGAAGCCGGGCTGGCGAGCGTCGATGGCTTTCGACGGAAGCCGTCAGCGCGCTTGGCTTGGAACCTGGAAGGGCAGTGGAAGCGCGTCGATCTCGTGGAAGAGTTCAACGCTGCAGACGATCGCTGCGCTTCGTCTTGCGGCGCCAACCGAGGTGGTCCGGCGCCCGACCAAGGTTCGACTCATCGCAGACGGGCGCTCAGGGGAAACCGTTGCGGTAAGTAGCGGCGGCCGCGTAGAGTTCTCCTCACCCGTTTCCGGACGCTCGTTCACGCTCCAGATAGTTGAGGCGCGTTTCCCGAGTTCGGCGAGCGGCCTCGAGCGACAACGCAGAGCCGTTGGCATTGGCGAACTGACCGGCGATGCGCTTCCACGGCTTGATGTTCCATCCAGCGGAGCGATCAAATCCGAGTGTGGCGATTCGTCGGTCTCAATCGGGTCCCTAACCGTGGGCCTTCAGAGCAGCGGTTCCGTCTCGCGGCTTGATTCCGGCGTCCCGCTGGAGGTTTCTGCCTGCGAACCAAGCTCGCCGGTCAGGGTCAAGGAGGGATCGGTCGTAGTGCAGACTCTCCCGGCCTTGTTGCTCCCTGAGATCGTCAGTCTCGACTCGCCGGCCCCGGCCGGGCCGCCCGAGCAGACCGGAGGGGGTGAGTTGATCAGTGCCGGAACCGGAACGGGGAGCAACCGCAGCGGCGTGAAGGTTGATCTTTCCGGGCCTTCGTGGATCGTCCTTGGAGAGAGTTGGAATCGCGGCTGGACGGCAACTTGCGATGGACGTGACCTGGGCCGCTCCCAGCCGATTGATGCCTTCGCAAACGGCTGGCTTGCTCCTGCTGACTGCCGGTCGGTCGCCTTTAAGTTCGCACCCAACGCGACGGTTCAGCGGCTCTACTTCGTGTCGGCGGCAGCAATCCTCGCGCTACTGCTGATGCTGGTCGGTATGGCAATCCGCCGCAGGGGCGAGGCCGAAGGGCTAGAGATTGGTCTTAAGCGCCTACCGGATCCCGATCCTCCGGACCGGGGTGGCCTAAAGGCGATCGTCATTGCTTGCTGCGCGACGGCTGCTGTCGTCGGCTTCTGCTTCTCGTTGCGAGCCGGCGTGCTCTTGGGGCCGGCTATGGCGCTGCTGGTCTGGCGCGGAGTTTCCAACCGGACATTCTTCCTAGTCGCTGGCGGGCTGCTGGCGACGGCCGTGCCAATTCTCTACGTCGTGCTGCCGGTTGAAGACCACGGTGGCTACAACGCAAGCTATGCAGGCGACCTTGTCGCCGCCCACTGGGTCGCAGTCGTCGCCGTCACACTGCTTGGGGCGGGGCTGCTGCGTTCACTGCTGCGGGCGCGGCGCGGCTAGCGCGCGGCGCGTTCAGCCGCTGCGCGCTCAAGCAATGCCATCGCAGCATCGGCGGTCGCGTCCCACGTGAACTCAAGCGAGCGCTTGTAGGCGGCATCTCCCATGCGGAGGAGCGCTTGCGGATCGGCGAGCAGCCTGCGCACCTCCATTGTCAGCTCGGCAGGGTTCGCGGCAAGGATGCCGGTCTCCCCGGGGATGATCGCCTCGCGCAGGCCGCCCACGGCCAGCGCGGCGGTCGGAGTTCCGCTCGCGCCGGCTTCAAAGACGGCAAGCGACCAACCCTCCGCCGACGACGCCGTCAGCGCTACCCACGATGTCCTCAGCAGCTCGGCCTTCTTCTCCTCACTGACGTGGCCATGGAAGATGACCTGATCGGTGATGCCCAGCCGCTCGGCCTCAGCCATCAGCTCGCCGCGATGCGTGCCTTCGCCCGCAAGGTGGAGCGTCGTCTGCGGCAGCGCGGCAGCCATCTCGAGGAGCACTTCAATTCGCTTGTACTGCTTGAGCCGTCCGAGGTAGACCATCGACGGCGTCTGCGACTTTGTTCCGGGGGAGAGGATGCCGCGATCCAGTCCGAGATAGACGACCTCGACCTGCTCGGATGACAGCCCCAGTTCGATTAGCTCCGAACGCGAATCTTCCGAGATAGTCATCACCGGAACCGACTTGTAGAGCGAGGTCAGCGGCAGCCGCTCCAGGAAGAAAGCGGCAATCGAGCCGAAGCGCCCCAGCTCGGCTTCATAGTGGCGCTGGTGCACGTGGAAGACGAGCAGCACGCGCGGTTGGCGCAGCCACGGCCACAGCGGCGTGCAGAAGGCAATGCCGTTGCAGACCTCAAGAACCAAGTCGGCGTCGCGGCCAACTCCGCGGAGGGTCGCCCAGGCCGCCTTCGGGAAGACGCTGACCCGGGTGCCCATGCGGTGGATCTCCAGCCGCTCATGCGGCCGCTCGACCGGCGGCGCCCCGTCATAAGAACCTCCGATTACTGTGACCTTGTGGCCCTCGGCGAGCCAGCGGCTGACGAGACCGTAGAGGACCGTCCCGGTACCGCCCGCCTGCGGGTGGGTCCATTCGCGGTCGGCGAGGATGAGGATGTGTTTCATCGCTACGGAATCGCCGCCTCGGCGGCCGCGCTGGCCTCGGCGAAAGCAATGTCGTCTGCGTCATCAACCGCGAACGGGTGAGCCCCAGGCTTGCGCGCGCTATAGGAGAGCATGAGCATTACTGCGGCAAGCGCTGCGTCGAGCACCAGAAGGCCGATCGAGACCGATCGCAGCGAGCTGTCGCGCAGTGCCACGGTTGCCGGTACTGCGATTGCACCGACCGTCATGACGGCCAGGAAGAGCCGCTTTCCAAGGGCCAGCAGGAACTGCATCGAAAGGTACGCGACGCTGAGGAAGGTCATGGCCGCAGCGAGCCAAGGGAGAGCAGGCGCGGCGAGCTTGGCTTGATCGCTGAAGACAAGCGTGAGGATCTGCTCGGGGATCAGGGTGAAGATCGCCAGAATCGGCACGGCGACGATCATCAGAAGGCCGCTGGTTCGTGTGAGCAGGTGGCGGGCGTCGACGCCCTTGGCTGCCTCGCGAGCGGCCTCGGGCAGCAAGTAAAGGCCGAGGCCAATGGCGACCCAGACGACGCCCTTCGCCGCTACTGCAGCCTGTGCGTATGCACCTGACACTGTCGTGCTGAAGAAGTGACCCACGGCGATTACGTCGGCGTTCTGGAGCACGGCGAATAGCGTCAAAGCCGCAACTGGAATTGGGTTGCGGACCGCCAGCTCCCGCAGACGGCTGCGTTGGGGACGGTGGTCGGAGCGGCCGAGCCTGCGGCGCGTCAGGATGCCGGTCACAAGGATGATCGGCGCTGTTGCCAGAGGAACCGAGCAGAAAAAGATCAGGCCGACCTGCGCACCGAGCAGCGCAGCAACCAGTCCGAAGATCAGTCGGAAGCCCTGCTCACCGATGAGGCTGAAGCCCACCAGCTTGTAGGCGCCCACTCCGAGCAGCACTCCCCGTTGCAGGGCGAGCGCCGTCCAGAGGCACCCAGCCGGGATCACCAGCGCCGCCGCCCACGGCTGGGAGACCTGCAGCAGGCTGGCGAGCGAGTCACGAAGCAGCAGGCAGATCACCAACACGCCAAGCGTCAGAATCAGAACCCGGATGATCCATGCGTGCAGCGTTGCCGCAGCGTGTCCGCCCGTACCGAGGCGGCCCAGGGTCGTATCTCGGGCAGCTGCCGCCTGTAGTGCCGAAGCCGGGACGATCAGGATCGTCACCACCGAGATCATCCGGGCGAGTTCGCCGTAGTCGGATGTGCCGAGCGCACGCGCCAAGGCGACGGTGGTCAGGAGCGCGAGGACGTTCGCCACCATCTGCGCGGAAGCGACTCCTGCCGCACGCACGGTGTGTGACCCGCGTGCCTTCTGGCGGCGTGTCTGCCCTGCGTCGGGGCTGTCGGATGGTTCCGGCACGCCGCGGACGCTAGCGGAGCATGGGGTTGCGAGCCGCAGCAAGCGGCTCAGCAGCCTCACCACTGGTCTAGACTGATCTTCGTGGCTTCCATGCGAGTACTGACCGTATGCATCGTTTTGGCGTTTGCCGCCACGCCCGGTGCTGCTCTCGCCGGCAGCGCCGGCGGTGATCAGTACGTCGATCCGCTGGCAGGGCTGGGAGGCGGCAACGGCTCGGGTTCTGCCGGAGGGTCCGGTTCATCCGGCTCGTCATCGTCCGGTTCAAGCGGGACCGCGACGGGAACCGCCAACTCCACTGCCGCAGGCGGCACAGATACTTCCGGCGGCTCGGGTGCTTCCGGCGAACTCGCGCGTACAGGGCTCGATCTTGAAGGCGTCGCTCTTCTCGGCGTCGTCCTGCTGGGCGGCGGGCTGGCGATGCGACGCGGCGCCCATGGGCGCCGGTAACACCGTCGTCAGTACGACGGCGCAGCAGACCGAGGATCTGGCCGCCGACTTGGCGCTGGATCTGAAGCCCGGCGATGTCGTCCATGTCTGCGGGGAGGTCGGCGCGGGTAAGACGACGTTCGTCCGGGGGGCCTGCGCCGCTCTCGGAGTTGACGGCCCGGTGACGAGCCCCAGCTACACCATCTGTAACCGCTATGTGGGCAAAGACGTCTTGATCTCGCACCTTGACTGCCAAAGACTTGAAGGAGCCTCCGGCGAGGAGAGCGGGATCTTTGACGACGAGGTAGCCGCCGACAGAATCACCTTCATCGAGTGGCCCCAGTCGTCAGTTGAATCTGTCGGCATGATCGCTTTGGTTCCGGCAGCGGTTCGCATCGAGCTGAGCCATCGGTCGCCCGACACCCGTTTGATCAAGATCTTGCGCGGCAACGGACCGAGATGAGCGGCGGCGTCGTTCTCGCCTTCGACACGGCGACGGCCGCCACCGTGGTCGGTCTGAGCCTCGACGGCCGTCAGGTGAGCTCGCTCGCCGACCGTCCGCCCGGCGGTGCAGGTCCGCGCCACGCGGAAACCCTGCTCGCGCTTTGCGAGCAGGCACTTGCCGAAGGTTCGATCCGCTGGGCCGACCTTGACCGCTTCGGAGTCGGGGTCGGTCCGGGCACGTTCAC
>WLNX01000099.1 GCA_009699565.1 Actinomycetota bacterium
GCGACGAGAACGGCGTCGAGCTGCAGATCACGCAGGCCGACATCGCACAGCTCGCCGGCTGCTCGCGCGAATCCGCAAGCCGCTTCCTCACGACGCTCGCCAACTCCGGCGCAATTGAGCAGGGGCGCGGCCGGATCAAGGTGATCGACACCGACGTCCTGACCGGGTTCATCTACTAAGCCTCTGCGCTGTAGTCTTCGGTCTGCATGCAGGTACTCAACTTCTACTCGACGATCTTTGCCGATCAGCTGCGCCGCGGTCGCAAGACTGCGACTATCCGTCTTGGCGATAAGACACACAAGTACCGCAAGAACCAAGCGGTACTAGTGACGATTGGCTACCAGTTTTCGCCGCGGGAGAAGATCTTTGAGGCCGTGATCGATCAGGTTGACGTGAAGCGCGTGCGCGACCTTTCTCCGCGCGACATCGAGCACGACAACCCTGAACTGCGACGCCACGAGGACATGATCCACTTCCTCGAGCAGATCTACGGCCGTTCGGTGACGATGGAGGACATCGTGACCGTTGTGCGCTTCTCGCAGATTGTCGAGAACCCGCAGTCATTCACCGATGCCCGGCTCGGCATCGGTGGCGCTCAAAACTGAGTCGCTATCATCTGCCTCGAGGTTTTTGGCACTCGCATGCATTGAGTGCCAACGTTCCCCTCTTAGACCCCGAAAACGTTCGTAAACAGCGCAACCACCGGAGGCATTTGAAATGAATTTGAAGCCGCTCGGCGATCGTGTGATCGTCCGCGCCATCGATGAGGAAGAGACGACCGCAAGCGGTCTTCTGCTCCCCGATACAGCGAAAGAAAAGCCCCAGAAGGGCGAGATCGTCGCCGCTGGCGAAGGTCGTTGGGATGAGGACGGCGAAAAGCGCGTCCCGCTCGACGTAAGCAAGGGCGACGTCGTGCTTTACAGCAAGTACGGCGGCACCGACATCAAGGTTGACGGCGAGGACCTCCTCGTTCTGCGCGAGAGCGACATTCTCGCCATCGTCGAGTCTTAGGCCCAAAGGAGAATTGAACAATGGCTAAAGAATTGAAGTTTGACGCGGACGCACGCAAGGCACTAGAGGCCGGCGTCGACGCGGTAGCAAACGCAGTGAAGGTCACGCTCGGTCCGAAGGGCCGCTACGTGGTGATCGACAAGCGCTTTGGCGCCCCGACGATCACCAACGACGGCGTGACAATCGCCCGCGAAGTCGATGTTGAGGACCCGTTTGAGAACCAGGGTGCCCAGCTCGTCAAGGAAGTCGCCACGGCGACCAACGATGTGGCCGGAGACGGCACGACGACGGCAACCGTTCTGGCCCAGGCGATTGTTCGCCAAGGGCTGAAGAACGTAACTGCCGGCGCGCAGCCGCTTGCGCTCAAGCGCGGGATTGAAGCTGCCGTCGACCAGATCGTCGCCGGCATCGGCAAGCAGTCGAAGGAAGTAACCGGCAAGGATCAGATTGCCCGCGTTGCGACCATCTCGGCAGGCGACGAGGAGATCGGCGACGTAATTGCCGACGCAATCGAGAAGGTCGGCAAGGACGGCGTCGTAAACGTCGAAGAAGGCCAGACGTTCGGCATGGACCTCGAGTTCACAGAGGGCATGCAGTTCGACAAGGGCTACATCTCGCCCTACATGGTCACCGACCAGGACCGCATGGAGGCCGTGCTGGACGACGCCTACGTGCTGATCGCAAACCAGAAGATCGGTTCAGTGCGCGACGTGCTACCGGTCCTCGAGCAGGTGATGCAGTCCGGTAAGGCGCTGCTGATCATTGCCGAGGACGTTGAGGGCGAAGCCCTCGCGACTCTGGTTGTCAACAAGCTGCGCGGCACCTTCACCGGTGTTGCCGTCAAGGCCCCTGGCTTTGGCGACCGCCGCAAGCGGATGCTTGAAGACATCGCGATCCTGACCGGCGGTGAAGTGATCACCGAGGAGATGGGGCTGAAGCTCGAGAACACACAGATCTCGCAGCTCGGTCACGCACGCCGGATTGTCGTCTCGAAGGACACGACGACGATCGTCGACGGCGCTGGCGACAGCGACGCGATCAAGGGCCGCGTAAACCAGATCAAGGCGGAGGTCGAAAACACCGACTCCGATTTCGATCGCGAGAAGCTCCAGGAGCGCCTCGCGAAGCTCTCGGGCGGCGTGGCCGTAGTAAAGGTCGGCGCAGCAACCGAGACCGAAATGAAGGAGAAGAAGCATCGTGTCGAGGACGCCCTTCAGGCGACCCGCGCGGCGCTCGAAGAGGGCATCGTTCCCGGAGGCGGCGTAGCACTGCTGCAGGCCTCGAAGAACGTTGACCCTGCCAGCCGCGACGACGAAGACGAGCGCACGGGGGTCAAGATTGTCCTGCGCGCCGTTGAGGAGCCGCTCCGTCAGATCGCCGAGAACTCGGGCCTTGAGGGCTCCGTGGTTGTCGCCGATGTGCGCAAGGCCAAGGCCGGACATGGTCTGAACGCCGCGACCGGCGAGATCGTTGATCTCGTCGCCGACGGCGTGATCGACCCGGCAATGGTTACTCGCTCGGCGCTGCAGAACGCAGCCTCGATCGCCAAGAACATCCTCATCACCGAGGCGATCATCGCCGAGATGCCTGACGAGAACGCCGGTGGCGGAATGCCTGGCGGCATGCCCGACATGGGCGGCATGATGTAACCCACGCTTACCTAGCGTGAGTCGTACCGAGGGCCCGGTCTAACCGCCGGGCCCTTGTCGTTCCCGGGCCGTATTCGGTTGCAGGACCGACTCGGTCAGGCAACGCCGCGCTGTGCGCGGCGCATCTGCAGCGCGGCCCAGAGGCCCATCAGCACTGCAAGCAGCAATGCCAACCCAAACGCGAGTGCAACCTTCGTCTCCTGGCCGGAGATGAAGCCGCGGGCGGAGTCGAGGATCGCTGTGACCGGGTTTACGGTCGCGGCGATTTTCAGCCAGCCCGTCAGCAGCGCCAGCGGCACGTAGACCGGCGCGAGGAAGAGCAGAATGAAGACAGGGGTCTGCATGAACGAGCCGATGTCAACCGACTGGAAGCGGAACGCGAGTCCGGAGACCCAGAGCGTGCTGGCAATGCAGAGGAGCGCTGCCAGCAGCCACATCGCGACGATCCCAAGCGGACTGCCGAGCACGTTCATGCCTGCCAGCAGCGCAATAACCCAAAGGATCACGCCGGTGAGCGCGAAGCGGACCAGCCCGGACAGGACAAAGCCGAGCAGGATCCCGCGACTGTGCGGAGCCGCGATCAGGAGCCTGCGGGCGAAGCCGCTCTCGTAGTCCTCGGCGATCCGGTAGCCGGTAAAGATCCCCGCGAACGAGGCCGTCTGAAGGAAGACGAAAACGAACTGGAATGCCGTGTAGCCACCCTTGAACGAGAAACCGGGAACGCTTGCGACGGTTGAGAGCCCGCCCGCAAAGGCGATCAGGAAGACGAGCGGGAAGGCCAAGGAGGGGATGATGATCGCCGGGTTCTTGAAGGTCTGGATCATCACGCGCCGCAGCACTGCCATCGCGACCGAAAGCGTTGAGCTGCTCATGTGCGCTGAACCCTCTTGCGAAGCGCGTGGGCGGCGCCGGCGAAGGTGACGAACATGATCGCCGTCGCAACAGCAATCGCCGGGATCAGCGTCGAGGCGTCCCAGCCGCCGATCACTAGCCCGCGCATCCCGTCGATCAGGAAGCTGAGCGGATTCCACTCAGCGATCGTTCTGAACCACTGCTTCTGAATGAAGTCGAGCGGAAGATTCATCGTTGAGAGGAAGAGCAGGACGAAGAGCAGCGGGAAGACGCCCTGGACGGCCTGAGGGGAACCGGTCGCAACCGCCAACCAGGCGCCGATACCGGCGAATGCGAGCGCCGTGTAGATCGCAAGCGCGAGCAGCGTCAACGCCCCAAGGACTCCGGTTTCGATCTGAACGCCAAAGATGAGGCCCACTCCGAGATAGATGAGCGAACCGAAGACGGCGATCGACGCTCCCCCTGCGGTCGCTCCCGCGAGCACTGCCCAGCGGCGCGCCGGCGTGAGCGCCAAGCGGTCGGTGAAGCCGCTCTGGATGTCCGATGCCAGTTCGGTACCCGCAGTGATCGCGGCGAAGAGGGCGCCTTGCACGAAGCAAACGACGATTGCGAAGTTGATGTAGCGGTCGGTTGGGAAGCCGGGAAGCTCCGTGATGCTGGCGAGGCCCGCAGCGTTGACTGCGAGCAGGATCAGCGGGAAGAGGATGACCGGGACCACCAGCACCGGCTGGCGGAAGGTCCGGCTGACCGAGCGGCGGCCGATCAGCGCCAGCTGCCCGGCCGAGCTCACGAGACCGGCTCTGCTTCCTCTTCGCCTTCGAGCGAGCGGCCGGTCTGCTGGAGGAAAACGTCGTCAAGCGATGGCTGGTGGAGCTGTAGCTCTCCCACTTCGATGCCATCGGCGTCGAGCGCGCGGACGACGTCGGCGAGTTGCTCTGCGCCCGCCGCCAGCCGCACCGCAACCGACTTCGGCGACGCCGCCGCCGGTTCACCAAATTGTGCCAGCGCTGCCGCGAGCTTCTCGCGGTCGTTCGGATTGGCCGGCGTCGCCTCCAGCGAGACTTGGCCGATGCCTGCCTTCAGCGCGGTCGGAGTTCCCTCGGCGACGAGCTTCCCGTGGTCGATGATTCCGACACGATCGGCGAGCACGTCGGCCTCCTCGAGGTACTGCGTAGTGAGGAATACGGTGACGCCATCCTCGCGCGAGAGCCGCTCAACTTCGGCCCACAATGCGCTGCGGCTCTGAGGGTCGAGGCCGGTGGTCGGCTCGTCAAGGAAGAGGACCGAGGGTCGGTGCAGCAGCGCAAGCGCCAAGTCGAGCCGGCGCTTCATGCCGCCCGAGTAGCCGCCAACCTTGCGGCCGGCCGCATCGCTTAGGCCGACGCGCTCCATCAGTTCGGCGCCTCGCGTGCGCCGTTCGTTCTTTGACAGGCCGTGCAGGCCGCCCTGGAGATCCATGTGCTCGTTGCCGGTGAGGAAGTCGTCGAGCGCGGACTCCTGCAAAGCGGCGCCGATCTGGCCGCGGACCTCGGGGCCCTGCTTCGCGACGTCGAAGCCGGCGACCGTTGCGCGGCCTGCCGTTGGCGGCAGCAGCGTCACGAGCATCAGCACCATCGTCGACTTGCCTGCCCCGTTCGGGCCGAGGAAGCCGTAGATCTCGCCAGGGGCGACGCTGAGGTCAACGCCGTCAACGGCGCGAATGTCGTCGCCAAAGACGCGGACGAGCCCCTCGACCTCGATCCCGTTGTCGGAGCTCATCGGCGGATCAGACTTCGTCGCGGCCGCGCGGCCCGGGGCCGACATACTTGGCCGACGGGCGAATCAGCTTCGCCTCACGCTTCTGCTCCATGATGTGGGCCGACCAACCGGCCACGCGAGCACAGGTGAACATGCTCGTGAACATGTCCGGCGGGATCTCGGCGTAGTCGAGGACAACGGCCGACCAGAACTCAACGTTGGTTGCGAGCACGCGATCCGGCTTGCGCGCCTTCAGCTCTGCCAGCGCGGCCTCCTCAAGCGCCTCGGCAACGGCGAAGCGCTCGGAGCCGAGCTCTTGGGCCGTGCGGCGCAGGACGCGAGCGCGCGGATCTTCGGCGCGGTAGACGCGGTGGCCAAAGCCCATCAGGCGATCGCCTCGATCGAGCGCCATCTTGACCCAGGCGTCGGCGTCACCACTGGCCTCGACCTCGTCAAGCATCGTTAGTACCCGGGACGGTGCGCCGCCGTGAAGCGGGCCGCTCAGTGCGCCAACGGCGCTCGACATCGCGGCGGCGACGTCTGCTCCTGTTGATGCGACAACGCGGGCCGTGAAGGTTGAAGCGTTCATTCCGTGCTCAGCGGCAGATACCCAGTAAGCGTCAATGGCCTTGGCGTGGTCGGGGTTTGCCTCTCCGCGCCAGCGGATCAGGAAGCGTTCGGCGATCGTCTTGCCCTCGTCAATCGTCACTTGCGGAACCCACGGCTGACCTACGCCGCGAGCCGACTGGGCGACGAACGAAAGGGCCATAACCGAGCAGCGTGCAAGGTCGTTGCGGGCCTGTTCGTCGCTGATGTCGAGCAGCTGACCGAATCCCCACTCGGGGGCGAGCATCGCAAGCGCGGACTGAACGTCAACGCGCGGATCACCTGAGCGAACCATCAGCGGATGCGGCTCTGCAGGAGAAAGACCGGGCTCAAAGCTGCAGTCGACGAGCAGGCCCCAGACCTTCTCGTAGGGGACAAAGCCGACGAGGTCTTCGATGTCGACTCCCCGGTATCGGAGCGCGCCGCCTTCGCGGTCGGGCTCGGCAATTTCGGTTGCGAAGGCGACTACGCCCTCAAGTCCTGACATCACCTCAGTCATAAAACACGCTCTCTTTGCTCCAACGGTTGGCTCTCTTACTTCTAGGTTCGCACGATAGCGGCGGCGGTGCCATGCGCCTCGATGGCAGCCGGGATAGGCTGGTGCAGACAGAGAACGGCGAAAGGCGAAGATGAGCGATTCCGAGTTGATGTTCAAGCCAATTGACGAGCTTGCAGCGATGGTTCGCAGCGGCGAGATCAGTGCACTGGAACTGGTTGACGTATCGCTGTCCCGGATCGACGAGCTGAACCCGACCTACAACGCCTTCATCGACGTATTCCACGATCAGGCGCGCGCCGCGGCCAAGGAGGTCGCGAGCGGCGATGACCGCCCGCTCGCAGGGGTGCCGGTAGCGATCAA